>CAZFAR010000067.1:0-11103 GCA_964516825.1 uncultured Thermococci archaeon | reverse complement strand
CCCAGGGTTCCAAAGGTTTAAATAGGCTCCTCACGAACAGTTTTCATGGATGTGGTTGGTGTGCTCTTTGATTTCGGTGGGACGCTAGCATGGCCAGAACCACCGGGTGAAGTGCTCTTTTGTGAAGCATGCCAATTGATAGGATTCCAGATATCTCCCTGCGATCTATTAAGGGTGATGACAGACATAGATGGGCAGATATACGTGCCATTACCTGTAGCGAGAAACCAGGAAGCAGATTTCTTTGCCTACGGGAATATGATGGCCTTGAAGAAGTTGGGATTCGAAGCCACTCTGTCCCACGGCTGGTTCATTCATCACTATATTCATGATCGTCTCCAGTACTATAAATTCTATGATGTGGATACAGTGCTCTCCTCATTGAGGAATGCAGGGCTGAAACTGGGGATTGTCTCCAACGCAGTGTCCTCTACACGGGATAGGCTCGCAAAGCTGGCTCTGGACAGGTACTTTGATGTGATCGTTCTCTCTGGTGAGGTTGGTCATCAAAAGCCAGCCCCTGAAATCTTTGAGATAGCTCTGGAGAACCTCTCTTTGAAGCCTGAAGATACAGTCCACGTAGGAGATGACTATGATGCAGATGTGGAGGGTGCCCATGGAGCAGGGATAATACCAGTGCTTCTGGACCGGGCTGACAAGTATTGCGATCTGGATTGCATCAGAGTCAGAAATTTGACTGAATTTCAGGAATTGATTCGCATATTCAAATGATTAACTCTTTGCAGAGGAAGGTAACTCTGTTGAATGGTGGAAAATCCTCTATCTACCCAGCTGGTTGTAACGTATTTTCGAGTTTCTTTGCACCAATTCCTCATAGATTTTGTATCGCATATGGCTCAATGTATTATCCGATTTTGATATCGTGGTGACTGAATTCTCTTACTGCGACAATTTCGAAATGCGGTACATCATGAATACGTCAAGGTGTAAGACAAGTAGTAAGACAGCAATCGCTACCAGCATCCAGGTTGCAGATAAACCGGATACAGCCCACCCTAAGACAAGAGAGATGCCACTAATTCCAGTCAGTAATACAACAGTAGCATAGTAGGGATATTTCATGTGGAGTTTTCTCTCTCTCAAATATTTCTCCCAACTCAAGAGTTCCCTTGATGCCTCTGTGTTGATTTTGAGCTCAAGTTTGGCCAAGAACTTACCCGCCCTTTGCATTCTTTCATACTCTCCAAGCCACATGAGAAGAACAATGCAGCTGATAGCAGGAATCACCAGTATGAAGGCAAATCTCAATATTAATATAGACGAATGGATATCAGATGTGGATGCGTGTGCAATAATACTACCGGTGAACACTGCACTGATAGAGGCTAGGCCAAATGATAGAATTATGTTTCTATTGCTCATTGCGTTCAGGCTTTCCTGCCGTAGCGTTTTGTACTCCTCCAATATTATTTCAACTGGATCCATAGGACTTCCCTTTCCTCTCCATGATTTTTCCACATAAAAGCTTTTTGTACAGAACGTCACCTAGGATAGGCCTATGCAGTAGAATACAAAAAAGAGACTATCAATTCACCATTTCAGATAGCGATCAAGCTCCCATTGCGAAACATGGGTATAGTAATCTTGAATTTCCTCTTTTTTCAGTTTGATGAATTCCCCCACTACATGCTCTCCAAGAATTTCTCTTACTACATCATCTTTCTCCAGTTCTTTTACTGCCTCTTCTAACGTAGTGGGGAGTGTCTCAGGAGGAATTGTCAATTCAAAGCTATTTCCTTTCATTTCTTCTGGTGGTTCAATTTTCTTTTCCATCCCATCCAATCCTGCACCCAAGATGACAGCCAGAGCAAGGTACATGTTACATGAAGGATCAGGAGCGCGATACTCTATCCTGGATTCTCCTCCCCGAGGAATTCTCACCAATACAGAACGATTTCCTCTTCCCCAGCAAATGTGGACTGGAGCCTCAAAATGGGGAACCAGCCTCTTGTAAGAGTTGATGGTGGGATTGCAGAGAGCAGTAATTCCCTTCGCATGAGATAAGAGTCCACCTATGAAGTGGAGCACACAATCACCAGAATTGAAGAGATTCTCTCCGTTCCTCTCCAGAAGCATGTGGAAATGCATTCCACTGCCCGCTTCATCCTTAAATGGCTTGGGCATGAAGGTGACAGTGACATTTCTGGGTTCTGCCTCTTTTTTCAGCATCTCTTTCAAGAGGATTATCTGGTCACATGCTTTCAGGGCAGGAGCCATCAAAGGCTCTATCTCGTACTGGCCTGGGGCGTTCTCGTGATGAATTCTCTCTACAGGTATATTCATCTTTGCCAGAATCTCTTTAATGATCTTTATGCCCTCACCATCCTCCATGTAACCTCTGTCATCTATGGGCAGTTTCTCTCGAAGAAAAAAAAACTCCAGTTCAGGCTTCACAAGGAAGTTCCCTTTCTTCAAGATCCCTTTTAGAATACTTCTTGGATCTCCCTCAAACAGTTGCCCGTTTTCATATTCTACATCACAGAAGATGGCTGCCTCATTCTCCAGAAGAAAGCAGCTTTCAATATCTGGCTTTGCGATCAAATCACTGTCACCCACTGTAGTAAACCCTGGGATTGAAGAACCATCGATACCAATTCCTGCTCCTGCTTCTTCAAGGTGGTCACGAGGAACTGTCATGACCCTGGGATGTCCGTGGATATCTATGACAAAAAGCTTTATCCAGGTAATCCCTTTGTCTTCCATCATGCTCAAGAGCTGGTTCATGCTCGCTTTTTGAAATATCTTCTTAAAAGCCTTTTCTTTTTGTTAAATCGTTAAATCCAATTCCTGGTTGTTACACGTGTAACAGAAGATACATGCTGCGTACATTGTCATTTGAATTTGTGATATCAGGACAGACCATTCTTGGAAAGGTTTCTAACGTATGATCTTTCGAGCAGTTACAATAGCAAAAAGAATGATCAGGAATATGCCCAAGAATGCTTCTGCTGCCACTGTTATCCTGCTTACGTATCCTGTGGGCACAATGGCAGCCCCTCCCACAGGGATAAAGGTTATCACACTGTAGTACAGACAATCTCCAAATTCTCGCAGCAACTGCCAGCTTGGCTGAAGTCCCAGTACACTGTAGTCAACAGACTGCTCAGCTCCACCCAGTGAAATCCCGTTGAACAGGAAGATTGCTGCACTCACCAGGATAATGCCCACAGATACGAAAGCAATTCGCTGAGGTCTTTCCCCATATCCGCATAACCATTTGTACAATTCCATCCAGAATCTGTTCATTCTCCTGGACCGGGATCTGCGGGCTTCCATTTCCCTGTAGTAGAAGTCTCCTGCTGATCCATAGTTTCCCCGCTGCAGGAATGCATTCTTTACATTCCTGTAGCTTCTCTCAAGTAATGCACTGGCCATTGCGTCTTCTCCTCTATTCTTTTCGAATCTGCTTCCTTCAAAGTTGATTTCATCGTTGAACTCGGTATCGAGAAAGGACACATTCTTGGAAAAGACAGCCATCTGGAAATCCACTGATTTTTCAAATCTGGTCTTCCAGAAACTAGTATCTCCCAGGAACTCGACCCGCACGAAGTCGGTCATATCGGAGAAGCGCGATTCTTCAAAACGTGCCCACTTATGAAAGATAGCATTCAAAAAGTGAGCATCTCCTGAAAAGGTCGAGCTCATGAACTCGGCTTCCTCTGAAAAGGCTGCCCTGGCGAATCCTGCGCGATCAAAGAATGTGGCACCTGAAAAGTATGCCCCACCAGAAAATGAAACTCGGGAGAAGTGAGCTCCTCCTGAAAAAGTGGTCCCTGAAAAGAAAGCACCTCCAAAGAACGTAGCTCCAGCAAAGTAAGCTCCTCCTGAAAAGGCAGAACCCACGAAGTTGCCGCCTCCAAAGAAGGTAGCTCCAGCAAAGTAGGCTCCTCCTGAAAAGGTAGTATTCAGGAAATTAGCCCGATCAAAAAAGGTGGTCCCTGCGAAGTTCACCCGCGCTGAGAAGGTGCAGTTCCCAAAATTCGCACTGCTGGAAAAGATGGCTTCTTCAAAATCTACATCCCTGGCAAAGATGTGATCTGCAAAATCCACGCTCTCTGGAAAGTAGTATCCTCTGAAATTGTAATCTTCTCTTCTCAGTTTTCTGTCCAGCTTTTTCCTGAACATAGTGAGGTTCTTCTCTTTCGAAGGGTCATGAAAGATGCAGAAGCCTTCAGCTGACCCCTGCCACACGGCTTCAGGACAGATTCGGGTTCCGTCCCACGATTTATACTGGCACTGAGTTCGGGCCATGGCTCTATTTGTTATTCGCCCTTTTTAACCTTTGTGCATTCACTGTTGATAAATAGCTCTTTCACGTGTACGATTCTGGATGCTTTTCAGCAAGAATGTTTGGTAGTCCATTGTTCAATTTTCAAGCTCACATTTAATGAACTCAGTATCTGATGCCAGAAACAGGTTCCTTTAGTGGATCCTTAATTCAAATCTTTATTCCCTAACTTTAAATACATCCTTTACAATGCGTAACAGTGAAAAGGATAGTTATCTGTCTTCTGCTTTGTGCAGTCTTGATCCAGAAAGGGGTAAGCGATGAACCCATCATTGTGGTGGCTAATTCTATTGATCGTGAATGTAACTGCGACTTCATAGATCTTCTGGAGCAGAATCGAAATATAATTATAGTTCACCCTTCTGAATTCGAGAGCTACAAAAATAACACTTACATAATCATTCTCGGAGGACATGAAGCTCCAGAAGGTACAGGAGGGATCGTCGGCAGCATTCTCACAGAGGAGGAGAAGATCACTGTAACTGAAGAAGGATGCATGTCAGTCAAACTGAACGTGTGGCTTTCAGGACAGGTTGTCATAGTCCTTGCTGGGCGGGAGAGAGAGGGAACGGAAGAAGTCTGCGAAGAAAACAAAGAAAATGTGGGTTCCCTTTTTGAGGGAGTGGAGACCATTCGAGGAACAGTAAAAGAAGATGATCTCATGATCTTTTTGTGGCCATTTCCTCTTTCTACTACAGATGAAATAGCTCCTTATGCTGATTCACCTCTCTTATCCTCTGTAAGTGAGCTACCTCACCTAGTTCTGTATCCTCTGAAAGAGAGCACCTGGTTTTTCTGGATTGATGATGCACCTTACGCGAAGTATGCTCACCCGACGCGGTTTTTCTTCTATGGGGTTGAGACTCGTAAATATAATGTGTGCGAAGAAGAATGGTGGCCTGTTCTCAATGGGGAATCTCTATGGACAGAATGTGACGAATACTGGGACAGCAAGTTCTGGGTGTACAATCCTGGACTATCAAAACCCCATTCAGCATCCTTTGTAACTGGTTCCTCCATGAGATCCCATGACAGAGGATTGATTGTAAATGGCTGGTCTTCTGGACAGCCCTTCCAGGAGGATATGGAAAAAGATCAAGAACAGATGGCTGAAGCACTTGCCAGAACAGGTATGGAAGTTGAATCTGTCACCACGGTAAGGGAGATGCAGTACATCCTCTACAGATGGGCACAGGAGATGGATTCCTGCAGTACTCTCATTATTTATGTGACAGCTCATGGAGGTAGGGGATATTTCTGTATTGGAAACAGAATATTTAGAGACAGCGAACTCCTTGAACTTATCAACATGTTTGAAAAAGATATTTTCATCCACGTAATAATAGATTCATGCTGCTCAGGAGGATTCATGCCTTCGCTAAAAGCCAGGGCTGATACTGTGATAACGTCTACTGATGAATTGGGTCCTGCTTACGGGGATCTCGATTCTGAAGATGATTTCAATTTGGGTGATGGAGGCAGTGAGTTCACCAGTGGACTGGCTGGATGCATTCGGGAGCTCGCGCGGGATAATACAAGGATAGAAAAATGGAAGAATGAGTCCGGGAGTGGAAGCTGGTACGCTTGTTTACTGGAGGAAGCATTCAAGACAGCAGTAGAATTAGATGCAGCTGCAGTGAGAGGGTACACCAACCCAAAAATATGGAGAAAGACTTCACCTCTCGGTACAACGCAGCCACCACAGGGGGGGAGTGGGTGCCCCTGCCAGGGTTGATCTTCTCTTCGTGAATTATAGAAAATTCTCGCGCTCATTAAGACTTCCAGGGTTCATAAGTACCCATTATGTTACACGTGTAACAATCAAGCCAAACATATTTGGAACAACATTTATGCTTTCTATCAGGAATGCAGAGCCATGGTATCAGTAATCATAGGATCCCAGTGGGGAGATGAAGGAAAAGGAAAGGTCACAGACTACTATGCAAAGAAAGCAGACTTGATCATGAGATTTCAGGGAGGAAACAATGCTGGACACACTGTGGTTGTAGGTAGAAAAACGTTCAAGTTTCGCCTCATTCCTTCAGGTGCAGTCTCTGGAAAGCATGTCGTCATTGGGAACGGAACTGTTGTAGACCCAGAAGTTCTCTTGCAGGAGATTGGAGAACTGGAAAAAGAAGGAATCCAGGTGAACCTTTCAGTGTCAGACCGTGCTCACGTGATCATGCCTTATCACAAGCTTCAGGATGCTTTAGAAGAGAAAATAAAAGGAAAGCTCAGGGCAGGTACTACCATGAAGGGAATAGGACCCTGTTACCAGGACAAGGTGGGACGATTCGGTATCCGATTCGCAGACCTACTAGATCTAGAAGTTTTCAGAGAAAAACTGGAAATGTTCATTCCGATGAAGCAGAAGCTCTTTCAGGCCTACAATGAACCTTTTGATCTTGCTGCAAATGAAGTATTTGAGACGTACAAAGGCTATGCAGAAAAACTGAGTAGATACGTGAGAGACATTTCCCTGCTGATCAATGCAGCAGTAAACCAGGGAAAGAACATTCTCATGGAGGGAGCTCAGGGAACCCATTTATGTATCGATCACGGCGTATACCCCTATGGAACCTCCTCAAACTGCGTGGCAGGAGCTGCCTGCACAGGAGCTGGCATCTCGCCCCTGTACATCAAGGAAGTTCTTGGCATCGTGAAAGCATATACGACCCGCGTGGGGACAGGTCCTGTACCCACAGAGTTAGAAGATGCAATTGGCGAACACTTGAGGGAGAAGGGGGGCGAATACGGCACTGTCACAGGAAGACCTCGCAGATGCGGCTGGCTGGACATGGTCACACTCAAATACTCTCACAGGATCAATGGATTCACAGGAATAGCCATTACCAAGCTGGATGTTCTGAACGGGCTAGACGCAGTAAAAGTGTGCACACACTACCAGTTTAACGGACAAGCTGTTTATGACTTTCCTGCTTCCATGAAAAAACTGGCACAGTGCCAGCCCGTATATATGGAGTTTCCTGGATGGGATTTTGATCCAGAAGACATTGTCAAGAAAGGGTACAAAGCACTGCCTGAACATGCCAGAAAATACGTGCAATTCATATCAGACCAGCTGACTGTCCCTGTCTACATGGTATCTGTGGGACCTGCACGCCATCAGACCCTCGTCCTCAGAGAACTGTTCTAACCATTCTCAAATCTACAGAACGTTGTTACGTCCCCCGATAGCAGGGGATACCTTTTTAACGTGAGACACAGAATTTCTACCATGGAAATCGGGCCAATAGACATGCTCATGTCGCTGGTCTTCACCCGAGAAATAGACCCGTGGAACATCGATATTGTTGAACTTACTGGAAAATATCTGGAGCAGATCAGAAGAGCTGAAGAGCTTGACCTGCGCCTTTCCGGAAAAACCTACCTCGTAGCTACGATCCTCTTGAGAATGCAGTCTGAATCCTTCTTTATCGAAGAAAAAGAAGAAAAAGAAGAGGAATTTGAAGACCTGGACTTTGAATTATCACCTATTTTACCCCCATTAAGGCGAAAAAGTGGCAAGATCACTCTTCCCGAATTGTTGAATGCATTGCTCATAGTTCTGGAAGAACAGGAAAGAAGAAAGCAAAAACCTCCAAAAGCGCCTGAACGTCATGTAGTAAAGGTGGATATCTACCGCGTGGACATAAAAAAATACGTGGAAGACCTCTATTTGCGAATCAAGGTCATATCCAGTGGAGAAATTATCACGTTCTCCCAACTGCTCATCGACAAATCGCCCTTATTTATTGCACGAACCTTTTTATACTTGTTATTTTTAGAGATGAGCCGAAGAGTAGAAATCTGGCAGGAGACAGAATTCGGCGAAATCTACATCAAGGTGATAACGTGAAAGACCCCTATATTTTGGTCAGAGCGGATAATTCCCGAAAGGCAATGACAGCCTTGGCAGACTTGGAACGACATGCAGACATCCGGATCTTTGAGCCCAGGTTGATGCCCAAACACATGGCAGAGGACTTGGTGTCGGAGTTCCTCAACCTGAAAAGTGAGAAAAAGGTGAATTTCGTAGTCCAGGTTGGCATGAATCCTGGGGAAGTGATCAAGAGAGTATCAAAGATCAGACCCCCAGCACATATTGTGGTGATCTCAGACAGGTACAAGTCCTATGAGATCATGGAAGCAAACTACACAGAGTTTCCAAAGATCGAAGGATTCACACCACCAAAGCCTCTACCACCCGGAATGAAGAAAAAGAGAAGAATGCCCCGGAGAGAGTTCAAGAGACGTTATTGAAACATGGCTGGCCGAAAAGATGAAAATGTTGAAAGGTAGTCTGTAAAAGGGAATTCGACTTCTCTGTTTTTCCTGCATATAACCCAGACTGAAGTCACATGCACAATATCTTCTGACTGTTACGACAGCAGATTCTACTTTTTCTCCTTCTTTCCTTTCCGTATCTCTTCCAGCATCATGCAGGTCTTGCACAGCCCATCTACACTGGGTTCGCCGCACCTTTCACATGCAGGTGTGTCACAGGTTAACTCTTTCTGGAAATACGGGACAAGCCTGTCATAGTTTCTCAGAAATGAATACTTGGTAGTGGGCCGCTTTGATTCCATCTCATCCAGGAAATGTCTGATATCTCCCCTGTAGGCTTCCTGCGCATAAGGGCATACTGAATGATCTACTGGAATACTGTTTATCAATGCATAGAGCATGATCTCTTTTTCCGGAATCTCTCTCAAGGGCTTGATCCGGGGAACAAAGTGGGGCTTGTCCTGGTAGTAAGGACCTGTTCTTCCAAATCGAAATAGATCTCCTCGCAGCAAGTTCAGGAGAATGGACTGGACCTCATCATCGAGATTCAGTCCCACTGCCAGCTTCTCAAGAACCAATTCTCTGGACTTCTTGTTCAAGAGGTATCTTCTGAAGACTCCGCAATAGGAACAATGGGAAAGCTCTGACTCAATACTATCCAGAGTGATTCCGAATTCTTCCTCAAAAGAAAAGATGTGGCATTCAATCCCAAGTGTATGACAGTTCTTTTCTGCTACCTTAATGGTCTTGTCTCTATATCCCTTGATTCCCTCATCAATAGTAATGGCAGCCATTTGAAAGGGACGTCTCTTCTGCAGGTCGTGTAACAAATGCAGGAGAACAGTACTGTCCTTTCCACCGGACAGGCCTACTGCAATTCTGTCTCCCTTCCTGACCAGGGAGTACTTTCTTACTGTTGTTCTGAATTTGGAGTGAATACTCTTGGAAAAGCATGTTCCGCACAAGTACTGCCCGGATTGCCTTCTATGGTATATAGCTTTCCTTCCACATCTGCAGAACATGGTTAACCACCAGATGCTACCGGTATCAATTCAACAGTACCTTTGTCCAGAATCTCTTCTTCCAGGATGATTTTGCCTTCCTTCAACAGGATGACACTTTCAATAGTATGTCCGCACTTCTTAAGGATTTCTTCCAATGTTTCACCTTCCTCTGTCCGTGCTTCCCTGTTCAAGAGGATAGTTATTCTCATGTCATCACATTCGTCAGTAAATTGATGATCAGAATAACTACAGCAAGAGTGGCAAATAGAGTGCCCAGCCTTCTTGAGGTAGATTCGGAGAAGAAGTGGTTTAGAATCTCGTCAGTGATCTTTCCCCCATCCAGTACTCGGGAGATGGGAAACAGATTGAAGAGAGCAATGCTCAGATTCAGCATGGAAATCCAGGCAAAAATGTCCAAAATGAAGAAATGCTCCAGGTGCTGCACTGGCTTGATCCCTATGAACCCCTTATCAGGATTTGAGGGATGCTCGCCCAGAACAATCTGGAATGTTCCTTTGTTCGTGTGCAGTTCGATAGCATCTCCTTTTCTGTACAGGTCCATTTCATGAGAGAACTGCTCATAGGTCGAAACCTTCACATCATTGACCTGGTAGATGATGCTTCCTTCTCTAAGGATACCATCTGCAGGCGTCCCGGGGATGGTATCATATATGAGGACGCCATCAGGCACCTGGGGAATCATGAACAGCAATCCCAGAAATAGGAATGCTACAATGAAGTTCGCCATACTGCCTGCAGAATACACCTTTACCCGGGTAAGAGGAGAAGCTTTCTTCATTTCTTCTTCATCAGGTTCTACAAATGCACCGGGAATGGCCACTAGGAGCAACAATCCCATTGATTTCAGGCTGATGCCTTCTCTTCTAGCCACGATTCCGTGAGAGAATTCATGAACGAAAATAATGATGATGATTCCGATGATCAGCCCCCAGGAGACCTTGATGGTCACCCCAGGTATGATAGGTACTACAGGAACAGCTTCTTTCGGTATGGACAGCACTTTGTAGGCGTTCCATGCGAAGTATCCTAGAGATATAGGGATACCAACAACAGATGCTGCAATCCCTGCCAGAGCGTACGCATTCCAAAAGGATTTTGCTTTCTCACTGAGGGCGTCCACCACATGAAGGAACCTCTGGGTTCTCACCATTAAGAGGACCAGAGGGATGATGGTCACTCCCCTGGCTTCCAGATTGAACCTTCGTGCAATACCTGTAAGTACTAGCCAGAAAATGGCAATCCCAAACAGTATGTATTCAATCATGAGTGGTAGATTCAGCGGGTGTTGCTTTATATACATTTCTGCATGTACAGTACCTCCGCGCGCGTGAAATTATTGCACGCTTTTAGTGGATTTCGCTAAAAAGTACTTGGTATTTATGGAGCTTATCTCCTTATGGGAACGAAAGGGAATAATTGACTCCTAAGATCTTTCTTTACCCTATTATAGTGACCTTATCGGCACTCATCCGGGCATTCCGT
>CAZFAR010000066.1:0-11200 GCA_964516825.1 uncultured Thermococci archaeon | reverse complement strand
AATATTCTTCTAATTCACTTCTACTGGAAAAGCCAGATATTCCGAGAGGGTGGTAGCATGGAGAAAGGTATTCCAAAGAGAAGGATAGAAAGATACTGCAGGATTGCTGGGCAATTGAATGAAGATCCTTTCATGACCGTTAGAGAGATAGGCTGTAATACAAAATTGAGCAGAAACACAGTAACGACATACCTGAAAGAGATGTATTCCCAAAACATTCTGGTTGGTCCCTGGATGTCTTTAAACCCCCATTCAAATTACAGGGAGTACGTGCATTTGATGAATTTTTCTGATCCTTCCCGTGTATTCAGGGGATTGAAAGAGTTTCCTAACACACTGTATCATGGAATGACCTTTGGCAGCTTCAATACTCTGGTAATTACAGATCGACAACTGGATTTCCCGCAATTAAAGGGGTTTGAATCCATGGTCTACCAGGGAGTGAAAGGATATTCGCACACACCAAGGACGGAATATTTTCCCTGGGATCAGTCTTTTGAGAAAATGTATGAGGTCCTGGAAGACTTTACTCCTTTTGGATTTGAGCCAAAGAGAGATTTATATCCATTGAACTGGGGAAAAGATGAATGGAAGTTGTACCACGCTTTCAGACTAAATGTAAGGAGAAGTGCAGCACCTGTCCTGAACAAAATTAAGGTCCAGTACGAAACCTATGCAAAATGGATGAAAAACTTGAAAGATTACTGCACTTTTCACACAGAATTCTACCCTGAAGGGTGCAATAACTACTTGAATTACTGTCTACTGTTAGATTCAGACTACAAAAGATCAGTCATATCATTATTCTCCTTTTTTCCTACTACTCCCCTCATCATGGAAATGAATAATCAATTGCTGATATCTGTAAAAGTCATGACTTCCGTAGTTGTCAGAAGTATGATCTGCATGCTTTATGACATGAAGACAAAGAAGATGATAAGAGAGGTTTGTCATGCTGTGGTACTGCATGATCAGAGGTGACTGTCTCTTATTCCAATAAGAGCCCTTGTCACATCGTGAATCAACCGTTTTTAGAAATGAGATTGCAGGAGATTCCTATCAGCTCTCAAGAGCTTTTACATACAAAAGTTCCGTATTTCTCCATTTTTTTCCTCATTTCATTTGCTTATGACCCTTTTTCAAGTGGCATTTTTCTTTCGAATTATCGAATGTGAAACCTCATTGAGCAGCTGCTTCGCCAGTATCCTTCGTACATTCATCGTATCGAGGTAGCTTTGTTACACGTGTAACATTCTGAGAAAATGTTTGTCTGAGAAATTGTGACAGCTTTTGAAGTATTCATGCAGGTTCAATTCACCATAATCAGGTAATATCTAAACTGATTTCTATTATTTTATTCATGTTATTAGTTTTCCCCTTTTCATTTAATGTTCACATTTCAATCACTTTCTATTCCCTCATGATTGTTTTTCTATCTGGCAGATTCTCCATTCTTATTCGGATGAATGCGGGAAAAAGTCAAATACTTCAATGCCAAGCTTTCATGAGGTGGTTTGATGAAACTCACTGAAGTAAGTGAAATCGAGGTCAGAACCTTTTCTATAGAAGACATTTCAAAGATGCGCACTTCAGTAGCAAGCATCGGGGAATTCGATCAGCTCAACCTCCATGAAAAGCTCGATCTTCTGGACAAAGTGAAGGAAAAAGATTCGTACAAGACTGCTGCAATAGGGCTGGGAGATGCCTTTGAAAGAGCGATGAACCAAATGTATAATGGAAATGGGGATGTAGCATTGATCATAGAAAGGAGGGTTCTCACTCTGGACAAGCACATCCAGAGGAAAGCAATCCAGGGTTCATTCTGACTCATTTCATGCATTGCAGATTTCTGGCATTAACTGCGACCTATTTCAGCAGAAGTCCTGCAATGATCGTTAGAATACCCAGACACAGTGTCAGAATACTTGTGGTGCGCGGCCTCTTGGAAAATGAAATGTATCGGACAGCACTTGGGATGTAATACGTTATGATGCCCATCAGAAGGATGATGGTTCCTATAACGAGATAGAGCCAATTCATGTATTCACCTTACCTCTCATGACCAGCTTCCTTAAAAACGTTGTGTCAAAACTCAAAAGGTCAATTGCTGGCTCTCTTACAAACTGCATGACTGAACTGACAGCCTTCCAAAAGAGGGAGACAGCTATTCTACACAGACGGAGAGCTGTTCAGGCTCACACTCCTCATGATCTGTGCAGGGTAGAAATGTCTTTTCCTTCAGTCTATCGTAGATCAGATCTGCCAGTACCTTCAAGTTGACTGTATCGGCCATGTTGTACCTGATCAGTAAATCCAGTGCATCTTCGCTTCCTTTTTCATATGCATTCCACAGTCTTACTGCATCGAATCCATCCAACCCTCCAATATCCTCTTCCCTTTCTATTCCTACCTGCGATTCCACTTTCTTGAGTCCTCCTTTGAGTCCCACTTTCTTTCCTGCAAAACATAGATCCAGATGGGGAACATCCAGGGTAATGCCCAATTCTCTCTCAATAAAAGGCATGTCAAAGGCTCTTCCGTAGAATGTTACCAGCATGTTATATTTTTTCAATTCTTCCAGTAGAATTTCTCTTTCAAGATCAATTTCTCTCAAGAAATACTTGTATCCCTTTTTAGAGTAAATACCTACTACTGTAATCCCATGTGAGAGCCCTGTGGTCTCAATATCAAGAAAACATGCTGCATCTCTCCATTTCTCGTATAATCTCCAGTGTTCCTTGGGATCCAGACATCGAGAGAAATAAGAAGAATTCCAGCTTTTCAAATTCTTACTGGCTTCCATCAGTTTTCTGTCATGCTCTCTTTTTCTGTCAGAGGAGATTCTCTCTATCTTTCTTTCAAGAATGAAATCTTCCCAGGTCAGAATTCGGTTTTTCCACAGCCTTCTTTCTGTGGCAGCACCAATTCCACGTAAGAGGATGAAGGTACTTTCTATCATCTTATGAACATGAGCTTCGTTAATGATAAAGGTTTCCGTCTTCAAATGTTTCAAATTATGAACAATCATCTAAAGATTCCTGTCCATTATAAAGCCCTTTTGATGATCATACTCTCAATAGTGAATTGCAGGTGAAAGCTATGTTACACCTGTAACACTGATACATGTAATTTCTGAGCAAAGAAGGGTTTGGGGTAGAACAAAACAAAAAAGAAGATGAATAAAAAAATTAAAGATCTTGAAGCAGCTCAATCAGTGATTGGGGATTCTCAACCACTAAGACATCCCGTTTTGTGCCGAAGGGGTTCACGTACAGATACAGTCCTTCTGCAACTTCTGTGGATTTTCCTTCTAGTTCCAGGCCAGTCTCACCCAGCAGGATCAGGTTGTACTTCACCGTATCCTCCTTGGATATTTCCTCTGCAAACCGAATCAGTGAGAAGGGACATCCGCTCCCAGCTAGGTTAACGATTTCTTTGGCGATCTGGGTAGCAGTCAGCAGATCTCTGAAGGAAGCATCATCTGGAACAACGACCAGGCATATGGGTGTATCGTCTGCTAGAAAGAAATTCTTCTGTAGGCTACCAGTTACCAGTAGTAAACACACCAGCAGCGCCAACATTGCATGCTTCATGGCCCGTGCTAGTAGGCGAAGTTTATATACTTTTGTGTTGCAATCCCCTTCGAATCCACGAAAACACCCGCAATCCAGTAGAGCTTGTCATTGGTAAAGGTGAATCCTTTGAAAGCTACCAGAACTTCTACCAGAAATCCATCTTCTGTCTCCTCAACAGACAGTACCTGCTCCTCCACTCTCCTGGCAGGAGCGGTATTATCCACTGAAAACTGGTAAACCTGATATTTCCCATCCTTGAAGTCCCACTGCTTGTGTGGTACAGACATAGCCGGGATGTTGGCCACCACCCAGTTCAGTGCGATCTGTTTGGCATCTTCTGCTGTAATCTGCAGTGCTTCCTGTGCTTCTACAGCTTCCTTGACTTCGGTAACTTCTTTCTGCGTCTGCTCAATCGCCTGTCTATTCTCCGCAGTTTCTTGTTCCAGTTCTGCAGTCTTCTCTTCTAATCCTGTGATTCTCCTTCCAAGAGCTTCAATCTTCTCTCCAAGCACTGAAAAGCTTGACTCAACACTCGCGGATAGATCTGAGAGCTGCTGCGACATGGTGATGTCATGAACGTAACTGTTATAGGCTAGATAGCCTAGGATTCCTACACACACGACCACGAGAGCACTTAACGCATACAGGTATTTCCGAGTAGTTTTCTCTCTAGAGACCATCTCTTCATCTTTATAATAGAGCTTTTCGTCTTTTGCCGTATGTGTTTTTATGCTCTCGTCTCCAAACAAAGGTATATCTTCCATGTATCAGAGGATATGGCCAAGTATTTAAAGGTTTCCAGTAACGGAAAACGAGCAGACCTACGTCAATTGTCTAATCTTCAATACGTTCTAATTCTGTCAGGACCTGCCAGATGATTGTACGGGTATGCATGGGCATATTTGGATCATTGCTGATCTCATCCAGGATTTCTGTAGCAGAATGAGCCCTCACTTTCCTTGATTGGCTCTTATTTTTCAGATGTTCTATAGCTTCTGAGGCTGCTTTTCGTATGTTTCTGGGAACTGACTGATCCTGCACTACTGACTCTTCTAAGGATTCACAGATTTGTGTCATGATATCAGGCATAAGCATCACCTGAAGGGTTTTCAAATGACAGACTAAAAAGCTTTTCGGTCATATGGGCAGAAAGGTTCCCTACTGCAACAGTCGAGAATCTGGACAGCAATGAAGCATCGTTTTTGAGAATTAAGGGTGATACTGCAAAGAAATGGGATAGAATGGCAATATAGATCAGTATTCTGAATATTATATCATATGATCACAGGTGATAGGAATGTTTAAAATAGTATGGGAGTTTGCAGGAGCATGATCACGGTGGATTTTGATTCAATTGCCGAAACTATTGTGAAAAAATGTATGCGAGTCAGGGCAGGAGAGACCATACTCGTGTCAGGTGGGCTCTTCTGTCTTGAGTTACTGGAAGACATAGCTGTATTTGTTGCCAGACAGAGGGCGTACAATCTCATTCTGCCCTATACGGACAGAATGCAGAAACGAATACTTCTAGAGGTTGATAGAGACTTTCTCGAATCCCCTTCAAAACCACTGCTTGAGCTTGTGAATATCATAGATGGAAGGATTGCAGTAGATACAATGCAGGATCCACGGGTGCTTCAGAGTGTTCCTGAAGAGCGAATTGGAGCACAGAGACAGGCGGGAAGGCCCATGACGCACAGACTGATAGAACGAAAGGTGAGATGGACAGGAATGGGATTCCCAACAAAGGAGAAAGCAGAAATGTTTGGAATAGATTACGAGGATTTCCACGACATGTTCTGGAGAGCAGTAATGACAGACTATGAAAAGATGCATGAAAAGGGAAAAAAGATCGTTGATGAACTGAGGAATGGTTTGAATGTTCGAATTACAACAGATAAGACAGATCTGAGGTTTTCTGTGGATGGAAGACCAGTCTACATCGATGATGGTATCATTTCAGAAGAGGATATTCAATCTGGCGACATTGGCAACAATCTGCCTGCAGGCGAAGTTTTCTGCGCTCCGATAGAGCATTCCTGTGAGGGGAGGGCATTCTTTGAGGCAGCGTTTTACAAGGGCAAGAAAATTGCAGGAATCGATGCTGTCTTTAAGAAGGGGAAAGTGGTGGAGGTGTGCTGCGAAGAGAATGGGAGACTCTTCAAGGAGGCTTTGGCCCATGCCCATGGAGGCAAGGACATCATTGGTGAATTCGGGATTGGATTGAATCCAGAAGTGAAAAAGGTGACAGGATACGTTCTGACAGACGAGAAGATCATTGGAAGCATTCACATTGCATTGGGAGAGAACAGGGGATTTGGCGGGGAGAATGAGTCGAGTCTGCACTGGGATTTGCCCATGATGCATCCTACAGTGGAGGTCGATGGGAGGACCATCATGGAGGACGGAAGATTTACTGTGTAGAGAGACATCGATGTGTCGTAAGCAATTGCATGGCACTTGGATGCTGCTTTCAGAACTACTGGGACGTTACACGTGTAACATTTTTCTGTAATCTCCTAAATTGACCCTATTTATCCTTTGGGCTTGGTCTCCTAGATGAACACTTCCCCACTGTTCTGTAGAATCGGGAGGAATGCAGGTAGATGCTGGCTGATAGGGACGTAATGCCAAACCTTTTAAGGAGGAAGAACAAAATAAGATAAAAGCCGGGTAGGGTAGGGGACAATCCTGTGGGGCTTTGGACCCCGCGACCCCGGTTCGAAGCCGGGCCCGGCTACCATTTATCTGTTTTCCATATCAGTAAAAGATATGACAGTGAAGGACAATAGATTCTCTGAAAGACTAATCCAATGACTCAGTGTTACACGTGTAACAGAAAAGGCTTAACGGTTTTGTGACACAACCTATTTAAAGCGGGAAAAGCTCTCAACCCCATGGCTGCAGCTTTCATCCACTATTTTCTCGGGATAGGAATTGCATCCCTGTTTGGGTACACAGGATTAGAAGCTTTGATTATTGGACTGGTGGGAGCTCTGCAGGATCTGGATTTTCTCTCATTCTTCTTCTATAGGCATGTTATGAAATCAAAGGCTGGCAGATTGGTAATGCACAGAGGAATTACTCATACTGTCTTGCTTGCTATTGCTTGTCCTGTTCTAGTCTTGTTCTTGAGCCCTCAGTTCTCATTACTAATTCTATTGAATTTTGTGCTGCATATCTTCACAGATTACGTGACTGCCTGGGGAGTTTCCCCATTTCTGCCTTTTTCTGATAAGCGATACTCTCTGGGATTGATGACCATATTTGATGTGCCCTTAACGTTCTTGAGTGCTTTAATTGGCGTATCTGGATTCTTTTCGGTGAATCTGTTATTGCCATTTTCTGCCTTTTTTGGATATATTCTGTTGAGATTCGCACTGAAAAGGAGATTGAAGTATGATGATTTGGTCCCCATGGGCAATTTTACCTACGCATTCTGCATTCCTGAAAATGATTATGAAGTGGGAAAGGTCAATATATCAGGAAGGAAAGAAACCATACTGGTAAAGAAGTATGAATCAGTAATTGATTCTTCATTGTTAGAGGAAACTGATGCCAAAGTGAAGAAGAGCATGCTTTCTCATTTTATCGAGTATCCTGTCTATTCAATGGAGGGCGATTCAGTCAGAATCAAGGATGCGAGGAGTTTTCTGTTCCCTGGGTCGAGCAGGTTCGGATTCACCGTGTTCTTTGAGAAGGATCAAAAAATGTTGTACGTGATGGTTGCAGGAAAGAGGATAGAACTGCATTAATTTTCTAGGATGAATTAGATGTTGGACTCAATATCCATTCATTTTTATATGGTGAACTGAATTTCTATTGATGAAAGAGAGATTGGTCCCTTTTGAGAGCCAGAGGTTCAAGTGTGTGCAGTGTGGTGAATGCTGCAGATCTCGGAATGTTCCTTTGACTTTGGAGGACATCAAGAGATTGTCCAGATACAGGGATCCGAGAGAGTTTCTGATTGTTTTTGATGAGAGAAAGCTGGTCCTGGACAGGAGGGAGTGGGATTCTGGATGCGTATTCCTTAATGATACTCAGTGCACTGTACAGGAGGAAAAGCCTTTGATCTGTAGATTGTATCCGGTATGTGTTTCAGACAAGCCACTTTTGGAGGGAAGTGAATCCTTCAAACTGAGAGATAACACAGAAGTATATGTATATGTGGATAGTTCGTGCGTGGGAATTGGTGAAGGGGATGCTTTGGATCTGGAGGAGATCAAGAAAACAGTTTTTCTGTTGGTGGTTCAGATGTTTGCAACAGATTTGGAAGGTTTGGTTGGGTGGTATATTGAAAATGAAAATGATAAATAGGAGAGAGAGGATTTTGATACAGGAATGTTTGATTGAGTTTGGAGTGGATGTGGAGAGATTAGAAGGTATCATGGTCTGCATCGGGAAGAAGGTCTTTCTGGTAAAGGAGAATATCCTGGAGATCGTGAGAGAGATTGAAATGAAAACTGGAAGAACGCCATATGCAGTGGGCGTTGAAATTGGGACACTTTTGAGAGAGTTTGAGCCTTCGCTTGAATTGGCAGAGTTGATCTGTGAATATACGGAGGAGAAGGCTGTTGTTAACGAGGAGGGAGAGAAGCTCTTCAGTTATGGGAGAGATGTTTTTTTAGAGAATGTTAGAAATGGGAAGACAAGAGGAAAGAAAATTGTGGTGAATGAGAGAGGCGAGGTTCTGGGCTTTGGGTTTTTTGATGGTGCAATGCTGAAGAATGTGGTGGACAAAGGTTTTTATCTGAGGGGGAAGAAGGGGAGGAGGTGATCAAATGTATTTTGAGAGTTCAGGAAAGGAGAATACAGATAAATGTATTGAGCTAGCATTGAGGAGAGCTGAGGAGCTGGGTGTACATTCTGTGGTGGTGGCCTCTACTACAGGTCATACGATTGGGAAAGTGCTGGAAAGGGGTACGAAGCTCAGTGTAGTGTGCGTGACGCATTCATTTGGGTTCAGGAAGGATAAAGAGGATGAATTTGAATTGGATCGTGAGGAATTGAAGAAGAAGGGTGTCAGAGTGTTGACTGCGACCCATTTGATGGCAGGGTTAAATAGGGGGGTTAGGAATAGGTATGGTGGTACGACGTATTCGGATGTGGTGGCTGATACTCTGAGGATGTTTTCTCAGGGTGTGAAAGTGTGTGTGGAGATTGCGGTGATGGCTTTGGATTCTGGGTTGTTACCTGAAAATGAGAAGGTTGTTGCCATTGGTGGGACTGGCAGAGGGGCGGATACAGCTTTGGTGGTTCTACCTGCGCATTCTCAGGACTTTTTTGAGACGAGGATCTTAGAAATCATTTGCAAACCACTAGAAGGTTAGAATTGGATGGAGGAAACGAGCATATTGATCATTAAGTATGTGGATCTCACGTTGATTTTTCTATCTTGATGGGTACCATGATTCTTGTAGTCACAATTTTAATTTCTCTGAGTCTTTATGCCATTGACAAGACTTTCTTGCATGAGTACATTGCTGCACAAGCAATAATTCTTTTCTCCTTGTTCATAGCAGAGATTGTGTGGTTGCACTGGTCTTGCAGTTAATCTGAGCTTCGGCACCACAAACTGAAGGCTTTCAGCAAGAAACGCTTATATAGACATGATCATGCACAGTGCAAGGTGAACATTATGGAAAAAGAAGAATTTGCTGATAACCTGATGGAAACCCTGAAGCAAAAACTCAACAGTATGGCAAACTCCAACAAGGGCTTGAACAAGGAGCTGCAGATGTGCTTCACTGATATCAACACTGGATACCTTCTCCATGTTGGAGAAGATGGCACAGTGGACCGATTCAACAAGAACCCTTTGAAAGAAGGTAAAGGCAAACCTGCAGATGCTACAGTATACACAACAGTTGATGTCATTGATGGCCTCATAAAGAGAGAAGTAAACCCAATGATGGCAATGATGCAGGGAAAAATCCGTATTGAAGGTGACATGGGATTAATTATGAAACTTGCATCTTTGTTCACATAATCTCTTTTTTTGCAACTAGCTGAACTTAGACCGAACATGCCCATGTTACACGTGTAACATAACATAATTCTTTTTGACTTTTTGTTGTTCTGATTTTCCTCCTCTCCTGCTGCTAAATCTTATAGTCTCCTTTTTTCATTCAGAATTGTTGTTCCCACCAGAGTCTGGCCTTCATATTCTTCCCCTCCTTTCAAACTGTTTCTTCTTTCTCGTTGTAAGGGATTTCTCCCATTCCCATGAATTTGCCACTATTTTCTTCGTACACTGCAACAGGATTCCTAATGCACTCAACCCATAGCCGTAGTTCTACCACATACCAGATATGACCATTTCTCATGAAGCTGAAGGATCACCTAACAGATAGCAGAACCGGCTTATCTTCTTTGATATCGAACCTAATGGGAAGGAATTTCTCTGTAATCCAAATGTTAGTGAGGAGATGATTCGTTGATTTGGATATCGTTGTTCGAGAGTTTCTGGCAAGGCCAAGGTAGGGAATAGCCTGGTCTGCCATCCATTGATCCAAACACGCACCAGAATCAATCTGTCCCTTCAAGAGTGAGGCTGCCTCCTCTCCAACCCTTTCAGCAGGCTTTCCTCTTTCTCCAAGGGCCGAAGCGCCAAGCCTGCACTTCTCATACTCCGCACACAAATGGATCGAAGAGCCGGGAGAATATGAAGATACGTATTCTGCATTCTTGCTGTCTAATCTCATTATTATTTCTGCTCCACCGATCTGCCTCTCGGCAACTTTCGCTCTTTCCAGTTCCACGGAAGCAATAGATCTTGCATCTACAAGTTTCTGCTTCCCTCTCTCGGTTAGGTTCACTGGTTTCAGATTCCCCGGCTCAAGTGAAACCTTCACTGCTCCGCCTCCCTTTGGATAAAATCCATATTTTATTATGTCCAGATGAATATTTATTCCCATTTTTCTCATAAAATCACAAAAAATATCCTGAAAATATTCAATTGTTGGAGACCAGGCCACATTAGTTCCTCCCGTTATTTCAAAGACCAGTTCTCTCTCAGTGTATACTGCAGGTATCATCAGAGTCTGCAGAACCAGAGTAATAGAGCCTGCTGTACCAATGTCTATTTCTAATGGCCTATGCGACAATTTACCAGGTATGAATTCCAGTTCCGTTGAATTGAGTGTGAGCCCCTTCATCTCTGCATTGCAGAGCTTGGCAACTGCTTCTATCCCCTTCATATGCTGCGCTTTCAAGCCTGGATTCGGTCTTCCTTTCCTTATGTTGAAGATTCTAACAGGCTTTCCTGTAACAGCTGAAAGACCTATTCCTGTGCGTATTATCTGTCCTCCTGACTCTCCGAAACTGCCATCTACATCAATTATTGAGTTCATAGATATAAAACAGAACAGCAGCCTTATAAACAATTGATAGAACACTGGGTGATGAAACCTTCCCGCATCATTTTCATCCTCATACTTCTGGCAGGCTGTATAACCCAGGCGAATCAACCTGAAAAAACACAAGAAGAGGCTTTATCTGAAAATGCAGTCAAAATGAAACTTGAAACAGATTCCTTTCCCCCTATCCTCCATTCTGATGAATGGGAACCTCCCACACCTGTACAGGGTCCCATAAATACCACTGGTGGGGAGGATGTTCCTCTC
>CAZFAR010000065.1:0-11365 GCA_964516825.1 uncultured Thermococci archaeon | reverse complement strand
AGGACATCTGTTAGACGCTGCCACGTAAAGCACTTCCCACATCAATGCCAATCCTGCAGAGGCAGAAGAGGTCATGACCCTGCCGCCAGCTAGAGAAGCTCCAATGCAGCAGGACATGGCGGAATGCTCAGACTCTGCCATGATCAGTTCTGTATCCACCTCCCCATCTGCCACATAATCTGCAAACCTTTCCATGGCTACAGTCTGCGGTGTAATTGGGTACACTGCCACGACGTCAGGATTGATCTGCATCATTGCATATGCTACAGCAGCATTTCCAGATAATGCGAGAATCATTCTTCTCCCTCCGGTACCATTTCAATAGCTTCGAAGGGGCATATCTTGGCACAGATGCCGCATCCCTTGCAGTAGTCGTAATCGATACCAACGACTTTCCCATTCTCTACTGTGATGGAACCATCTGGGCACATGATCCAGCACTGCAAGCAATCAGTGCACTTATCTTGTATCCGTATCGGTCTCTGAGATCTCCAGTCTCCAGTCTTGTACAGTGCAGAATTGCCTGCATCAACGATCAACCCACCCCAGAGACATTCTTTCCAGCCTTTCTGCTTCATGATCTCACCTCTTCATATGCACGTTTAAGAGCCTGAACATTGGCATCTGCAGCTTTCTTTCCAATCTTTGTCTCCAGCATGGTCCGAATCTGCTTTTCTACCTCTTCGAGGCTGACAAATCCGGTCACCTTTACTAAGGCACCCACACAGCAGGTATTGGCTATAGGTCGGCCAATAGTTTCTAAAGCAATCTTTGTGGCATCAACCACATATATCCTCCCCATGAACTTGGTTGTCTTTCTCACCTCATCAGGAGTTCCGGGAAAATTCACGATCAATTTCCCCTCATCAGACAGCCCTTCTGTAATCATTGGATTTCTCAGTAGTGTGGGATCGATAACCACCACGACATCTGGAGTGTACACGTGGGAATGAATCTCAATGGGATCAGAAGATATGCGGGTAAAGGCGCGAACAGGTGCACCCATTCTTTCAGGTCCAAATTCAGGGAATGCCTGCAAATGCTTTCCTTCTGCTAGAGCAGCCCCTGCCAGAAGTTCTGAAGCAGTGACCACTCCCTGGCCTCCTCGGCCGTGCCATCTCACTTCTGCAAACATGATATCACCCTAGAATATCTTTCCAAATTTCTCCTTTCTTAACAGGAGCTCCCAGTTTCTATCTACCTCTTCCTGTATGAACTGGATCTGCTCTTCTGTTAGATGACGAAACCTTCCCTGCGGTTTCAGATACTCGATAACTGGAAGCTTCTCTTTCGGCTTCTTATTGATCTTGTAGACACCTTTCTCGATCTCGTACAGCGGAAATACACAGGTTTCCACTGCCAGCCGCGGAATCTTCAACTGCCATTCGGGGGGACTTCTCCACCCGGTAGGACAGGTAGCCAGTACGTGGATGAACCTCGTACCAAAGATTTCTTTTGCTTTTTGAAGTTTTCTGACAAAGTCCTCTGGATGACCAACAGTAGCAGTGGCGCTGTACGGTATTCTGTGGGCTGCCATGATCTCCACCATGTTCTTCTTTGGTTTGTCTTTGGGATGCTTTACTGGTGTTGTTGTCGTCCAGGCACCCCATGGTGTGGCTGAAGATCTCTGGATGCCTGTATTCATGTAGGCCTCGTTATCGTAACAGACGTAGATAAAATCCTCATTTCTCTCAGCAGCTGCAGACAAGGCCTGGACACCGATGTCAAAGGTACCACCATCCCCAGCCCATGCCAGAACAGTAGCCTTCTTACCCTTGATGTCCAACCCTGCCTTGATGCCTGCTGATACAGCTGCTGCTGTCTCAAACGCAGTGTGGTATATAGGCATCTTCAGGGCAGAGGTGGGAAAAGGTCCTGCAATAATAGACCAGCAGCATGCTGGGATGACCACCATGGTTTCAGGCCCGAGCGCTTTCAGAGCAAGCCGCATAGCGTAAGCAGCCCCACATCCCTGGCAGTCCACTGTCCCGGGATACATGTACTCCTCTACAGGAATTGAGGTCTTCATCATCTTTTTCCCAGTTCTGACTTCACCAGTCACAGTTTCACCCCCCACCACAATACGTCTTCAATGCTGCAGGTATCTGCCTGCTCCACAATACCAGTAATGTCATCAGTTTTCATGTCTCTCCCTCCCAAGCCTGCAATGAATCCATGTACTGGGGGTCTGTTCTTCTCATTGTACAGACTGGCCTTGATCTCATTGAAGAAGATGCCCTGATTTCCGAAAGAGATGTTTCTGTCGATCACAATCATTTTATTCACCTTACTGGCTAGACTACGGATTTCCTCATTGGGGAACGGTCTGAACAATCTGATTCTGGCCAACCCAATGTTTCTGCCCTGCTTCCGCATGGAATCTACTGCATCTTTCGCAGTGGAAGCAGTCGATCCTGCAATCAGTACTACCTCGTCTGCGCCCTCACATTTGTACAGCTCTATTGGATTGTAAGATCTCCCAAAGGTTTCAGCAAATTCCTTCTCCACCTCACGAGTGGTTACCATTGCTTTCTCGTGCGCTTCCTGGATCAGGTACCGCAATTCCATGTACCATTCAGGAGTGGTCAGGGCACCAAAGGCGTGAGGATCATCTAAGTCCATCTTATATGGAGGATCAAATGGGGGCAGAAATTCATCGATCAGCCCCTGATCAGGCATCTCAACTGGTTCACATGTATGGGACAAGATGAATGCATCCAGAACCAGCATTCCTGGGAGTAAGACCTGCTCGCATATCTTGAAGGCAATTATAGTAGTATCGTAGACTTCCTGATTGCTCTCGCAGTAGAACTGCAGCCAGCCTGTATCTCTCTGAGAGAGAGAATCATTCTGATCTGTCCATATACTCCAAGGAGGACCCATGGCTCTGTTGATGTTTGCCATCACGACAGGATGCCTTGCATTGGCAGCCCAGTGCAGCATCTCATGCATCAATGCTAATCCTTGCGCAGATGTGGCAGTGTATGCTCTGGCTCCTGCAGCTGAAGCTCCAATACAGGCAGCCATGGCAGAATGTTCTGATTCCACTTTGATGAACTTGGCCTTTAAAACACCATCAGCACAGAACTCACTCAGCAATTCCACGACCTGGGTCTGGGGAGTAATGGGATATGCAGCAATGACTTCAGCGCGGGAGTCCCTGGCCCCGAAAGAGGCAGCATGATTTCCTGTGATAACCTTGATCGTACTCATATCATCACCCTCTCATCTTCCATTTCTATAGCATCCTTGGGGCATTCTTCAGCACACACACCGCATCC
This sequence comes from uncultured Thermococci archaeon, assembly GCA_964516825.1. GTDB lineage: Archaea > Methanobacteriota_B > Thermococci > Methanofastidiosales > SZ-28-30 > SZ-28-30. The sequence goes on along the minus strand of CAZFAR010000065.1, from coordinate 8,084 downwards.
CTTGCAGTAATCCATGTTCCATAGAGGATACTCTCCCAGAATGATACATGCATTGGGGCATACCTTCCAGCAAATACTGCACTGGATGCATTTTTCCTTGTAGAACACTGGTTTTGCATTTCTCCAGGTCCCTGTCTTAGTCAACTGGTTGGTAACAGATATGGAACAGGGAGGAAGATCATGAACATTCTTGAAACTCATAAGACCACCTTCTCGTATGCATCTCTTGCTGCCTGAACATTTTCCTCGCGCTTTGAAGGGACACCCTCCCTTATAGCATCGAGCAAAAGATCGAGCTTGACCTCATCTGTAGCTCTAGCAAGAGCCCCCAGTATGGCTGTATTCACGATAGGTGCCAACCGGGAACCCAGCCCATGACTCACCGCAATAGAAGTCGCATCCACTGTAGCAATGGTAAAAGGACCTTTCAGATTCACTTCTGAAGGGTCCATAGATGTATTGATTAGAAGTAAAGCTCTACCATTTTTCTGATCCTTGTAGGAGGATGGAACTCCACATCCTGCAGTCACATTCACCTGCCCCACTAATGTGGGATCCAGGACCACCACATAATCAGGATTGTAGATGAAGAACTTGATGCGAATAGGTTTGTCATCAATTCTGGTATAGGCTTCCACAGGAGCTCCTCTTCGTTCCACACCAAAACTGGGGAAGGCCTGAACATGCTTCCCATCACGAAACGCAGCATCCGCTAGAATCTCAGAAGCTACCACAGCTCCTTGTCCGCCTCGACCGTGAAATCTGATTTCGATCATCTTTGACGCCTCCTGCTGTGACCTATTCCATTGTGTTTAAAATAGTTTCGGTAAAGGTCTTAGAACCTATAGACGAAAGACGCATAAATAGAAGAATGGTGCTGTGCGTTTCCTGTATGTGCATTCTAACCTATTTCGCAGTGGAGCTGGAGCTTGTTGGTCTGCAATTTCAAACGTTCTTGTGATGTGAAGGATGACAGCTTTATCTATCCCATTTTAAGGGATAACAGCCTTATCTATCCCATATTTCTTTCCTATCTCTTCCAGGTCTCTTTTTTCAGTCCTAGGGTTCTCGGTATACTTCTTGCTTAGTTTGTTCATCTTTCTCACGATTCACTGTAAGCCAGACTTCCTTGGCGTCTTGACTGATATCCTCTTTCCTGGATTGTTACACGTGTAACAAGATTTTACTCACAATAGCTAATAAGATCTATACTCTTAGGTAATTCACGAAAAGATTTATAAAGAAAGAAGGACATTAAAGTAATGGAGGTGGAAAAATGGAATTCACAATCGAAACCTTAGAGGAAGTCTCACCAAAGCATCCAAAGTGTTCTTCCAAGCCTTCCAGGTTGCTGCCACTGATTGGTTGAAGAGTACGTTTGGAGCGCTCGGATGTTTCCTCCTGGAATAAATGGTTTTTCATATCATCTTTTTTTGCTTCTTTTTAAGATTTAAGTCAATCGGAAACGCAGACCAGGCAGTCTCTGGTACCGCCTATTCTCCTGGGAAAATCAAATCCTGGCTTTTTCCATTTGTGTATCAGGCACAAGTACACAAGTACACAAGTACCAAACCTATATATAAGCCTCTGAAAAGAACCAGCATGGAAGAAAATTTTGACCGATTACAGGAAGACTTCATCACAGCATGTCTGGAAAGACATCCTCAGGAATCCACTTATTTAGGATTCACTGAATATGATACAGAAATGCCTTCAGGGGACCTCAAGAATCGTGAAAAGGAAATAGAACTACAAGAAGATTATCTAGAAAGATTTAAAGACATCAATGAGCAAAAACTGGACTTTGACCAAAGAATCACCCGAAAACTGGCCATTCATAAATTGAATATCTGGCTCTTCATAGACAAGACGCTTCAGCACTATCTGATGGACCCCAATGCTGCAAATGAGATAGCCTCTGCCTTAAACTCTTTGTTCATACGCTCAGGACCTGAAAGATTCTATCCACTGTTGGCCAGGCTAGAAAAGACACCGCAGTACACAGAAGAGTTCAAGACCAGGGTTCTGAAACCAACTCGATTGTGGACAGAGATGGCTGTCGAAGCAACAGAAGGGCTGCTCAGATTTCTACCCCTCATTGTTTCAGCTTCCAAAAAAGAAGCATCTCCAGTAGCAGAGAATATTGAAGACGCTGCCAAGAAAGTGGAGAAATCCCTCTTGAACTACATCAAATTCTTAAATCAGATCCTTCCTTCAGCCAATACATCCTGGGTCATGGGTAGAGATAACTTTGAAAAACTGATAAGCCTGAGAAAGCTCCCCCATACAGGAGACCAGATTCTCGAATTGGGAAGAAAGTGGATGAATGAAGAAAAAGAGAATCTCAGAAACCTCGCAGAGATCATTGCGCCTGGAAAATCCGTCAAGGAGATTACTAAGACAATGAAATCTCGTCATCCTCCGACATTCGAGGAAGTCCTGGAGTTATACCGCAGCAGCATCAAGAGTAGTAGAGAATTTGTCATTGCCCATGATATCGTGACCATGCCTGAAGGAGAGACCCTCTTGATAAGAGAAACACCAGAATACATCAGGTACCAGCTCCCCCTGGCGGCGTACCTGCCTGCTCCTGCAGTAGGGGAAAGGATTGGATACTACTGGGTGACACCACCTGAGGATTTGCAGATTCTCAGTGAGCACAATGAACCTTCCATAGCCAATGTGTCTGTCCATGAGGCCTACCCTGGTCATCACATCCAGATCTTCTGCAGCAATAGCCATCATGACAAGCTTCGATGGACATTCACTCCTGCAGAAGTGTATGCAAAAGTAGTGGCAGAAGGGTCAGAACTCGTTGAAGGTTGGGCCCACTACTGTGAGGAATACATGCTAGAGAAAGGATTTCTTACCGGCAATGACTACCTGTTTGTACAGTCACTCCAGGTGCTGTGGAGGGCAGTACGCATTGTGGTGGATGTCCAACTGTCAAGGGGGGAGATGACCTTTGGCGAAGCAGTTGCCTTCATAGAGAAGGAGGTCGGAATGGAACATTATGCAGCAGTAGCAGAGGTGAAGCGGTACACCATAGGACCAACGTACCCTCTGTCGTACTTGCTGGGGAAGCACATGGTCAAACAGTTGAAGGAGAAGGTCAGAAAGATGATGGGCAGCAGGTTCACAGATAAATTCTTCCATGACACCATCCTGTATGAAGGGACCATGCCTATTGCTTTTCTGGAGGAAATATTTGAACATAAGGCTCGATCACGATAATTTTTTTTCTGCAATGGGCTTTCGCTTCAAGAAAGTTGGATGAATAACTGCAGAAAATCAAGAAATTACCTCAGAGATGCCTAAATCTCTTTGAATACATTGTAGCTTTCTTCTGAATAGAGAACAAACATCACCTTCAGGGACCCAGGAAAGGTGAGAGCTTCCTCAAGCATCACCTGCGCGCACAGTTCCAGCGGAAATCCGCCCACACCAGTCCCCAATGCAGGAAAGGCTACAGATTCTAATCCCAGCTTTTCAGCAAGCTTTAAAGAGTTTCGGGTAGCATTTCTTATCTTAGTCTCATCAGTTCGCAAATCCTGCCCCATGACTGCAGCATGTATCACGTACTTTGCCTTCAGCCTGCCTGCTCCCGTTTCTACAGCTTCTCCCACTTCTATAGGTCCTTTCTTCACTGCTTCATCCTCGATTTCCTGTCCACCTGCTCTCTTTAGGGCTCCAGCCACACCTGCTCCCATCCACAACTGATTGTTAGCTGCATTAACCAAAGCATCAGCCTCAGCAGAAGAAATATCACCCTTGATTATTTCAATTTCAGTACTCATAAAATCCTTTTCCAGTCTTTCTTCCCAAATGCCCTGCCTCCACCATCTTCACCAGGAGCGGACAGGGCCTGTACTTGGAGTCTTTGTACCCCTCATACAGTACGTTCATGACTGCCAGTACCACATCCAGTCCGATGAGATCTGCCAGTGCCAAAGGTCCCATAGGATGATTCATTCCCAGCTTCATCACAGTATCGATAGCTTCTGCTGTGCCAATCCCTTCGTACAGACAGAATACAGCTTCATTAATCATGGGACACAATATCCTGTTAGAGATGAATCCAGGATAATCATGAGCTTCCACAGGAGTTTTTCCCAGCTGGAGTGCCAGCTCAACAGTCCTCTTGGTAGTTTCATCCGAGGTCGTCAAAGCACGAATGATTTCCACCAATTTCATCAGTGGTACAGGATTCATGAAATGCATGCCAATGACTCTGTCTGGACTGGATGTTGCTGCTGCAATTTCTGTAATAGACAAACTGGACGTGTTGGTAGCCAGAATGGTCTCATAGGGTAGAAGAGCATCCAATTCCCTGAATATATCTTTTTTCAACTCCAAATTTTCAATTGCAGCTTCTATGACAAATTCTGCATCCTTCAAATCCTTCAAAGACAGGGTCCCGTGTATCCTGGATAGCACTTCCTTTACCTCATTTTCCTGGATCTTTCCTTTCTCTGCAAACTTGGAAAGACTCTTTTTGATCTGGGAAAAGGCATTGTCGATGAACTTCTGGTCAATATCGCGCATGATGACCTCATATCCTGCCATAGCACAAACCTGGGCAATTCCATTTCCCATAGTTCCTGCTCCAACGACACCAATCTTCATACAATCACCTGCACTCCCTTTCTGCACCTCCTTAAAAGGTTTTACCTCTACCTGTTACGTTACACGTGTAACACGCGGATGATCTGAGAAATGCAGTTCCATAATGTTCCCGGTAAACAGATGTTGACTTCTCCAATTTCATAAAAGCTAGCTTTATCTTCAATTCCTACTTTTCTGAAAAATCAGGATTCTCTTGTTTTTCCCATTTTCTTGCAAAAATCATAACGTCATATCTCACCTTGTGATAAATTGAGAAATTTCCGCAACTCATTTAAAATAATATTATGATATTCACGAAAATTTCAAGTTTTATTGCGAAAAGATTAAATACCTCAACTTATTATAATAGATATGGGAAGAATCACAGATGGATTTGTCAAAGACGTAGGAATGAATCTCTGGATCGCTGTGAGCAGCAACTGTCCGTCTCTCAGGTTTCCCGCATCCTCCTCACTGATCAATGAAGCCGAGACTGTATTCATGAATAGATTAAACACCTTTCCTCCTGGATGTCTGGAGTACAATCACCTGCTGGAACACAAGTACTTGAAGAAAAAACACTGGATGTATGCAATTTTCATGGCAGCCATGGAATCACTCCCCCTACTTTACCAGACCTGCCCGAGAAAGGGGATACTTCATTCTGTTCTAGGAAAATGCTACCTTGGGACCAGTTCAAAGTTACTGGACAATCTCAATGATGAAATACATACTGTAGAAGAAGCTCTCAGTTCTTTGGAGAACTATTTGGGTGCCCTCCTGTACGGGACCTACGAGAGAAAGAGTGGTTCAGTTGTTGAAATGGCAGAATCTTCAGCATGTGAAATGGCTGCCTGGATATATCAATGCCTGGACACTGATTCTCCTGCCTTCAGCCTGTACGTGGAGGACTGCTGCAATCTGGTAGAGGGTCAGATATCGTCATTGAAGCACAAGAGTGCAGAATGGCCTTCTCTCAAAGAGTACGCTAATACGATTGCAGAGAAGAGCATAGGAGATGTGTGGATCGATATTGATCTGTGCAATTTTGATGAACTGGATGAAGAGTTACTCTTACTGAAAAAGGGAAATGAATACATCTTCAAATCGAGCCTGGTCTATGACGATGTGCAGGATCTTGTAGAGGACATTCAGACACAGTCAGTGAATTCAGTTCTGGTACGAGGCGTAGAGGAAGATGTAATCACATTGGATGACCTTGAAAAAATGGAGCCAACCAATATTGTGGAGATACTGGAAAAGACAGGGATCGTCCATGATATCATATGTCTGGCAGATGCTTTCTTTCTGAAAGGAGTTTCCACGTTTCTGGAGATGGAGACGTCCTCCGTGGATAAGAGAGGACTGCTTCAGAGCTTTCGCCTGGTGCGGCTCTTCAATTTGCGGAAATTGCTTTTAGCAAAGAGAGACTTAGAAACGCTGAAAAAAGTTCTGGAATCCTTCTCCGACTTTCAGTCTCTGAAAAACAGAATACCTGAAGAGATTGATACACTTGTCAACTAGTACAGCTCTGGCATGGATAAGAGCGATGCGATGGCAGTACTATCCCACCACCTTTGTGACCCTTCTTGTAGGGATATCGATATCCATTCACAAAGTTTTTTCTGTTGATGCGGTAATGTGGATGATTCTAGGAAATTTTTTACTTCACTGTGCATGCAGTCTGATCAATGAGTACAGAGACTTTGTTAAGGGAGCAGATCTCGTAGAATATCCTGAGGTGAGCTGGAAAGCTACAGGAGGGAGTAAAGTCTTAGTTGATCATTTGATTAGGCCTGGAAATGTTTTGATTGTATCTCTCCTATTATTTTCTTTTTCCTCAAGTATATTCGTTTTCTTGGCATTGAAACAAGAAAATACAGTAGTCCTGATGGTGACCTTTTCTCTGGGAGTGACCTTTCTGTATTCAGCAGCAGTATCAAAAGGAGGATTCTACTACATCAGAGAGGTACTACTCACTCTTGGTGCTGTCCCTCTGTTTGTCGTATCTGTGGTGAGGATACTGTCTGGAGAATATTCACTGGCAGCTGTTACTGCAGGTATTGTAGTAGGAATTCTGATGATGAACTACTTGGTGTACCATGGGTTGATCGATATTGAAGCAGATAAACGTAGTGGGAAGTTACGATTCACACGGGTATTGGGATTGCAGAGGACATTGCAGATTTCAGAATTACTTACTACGGGAGCATTTGTAATCCTGGCTGTATCCCTGTATTTTGGAGTACTTCCTCGGGAATGCATTCTCTGTCTTGTTCTCATCCCCCTGGCTGTAAAGATCCTATTTGCAGAAATGAGAAAAAATGATCTGTTGAGTATTTACAAAGAGGTGGTTCTTCTCCTCTTAGTGGGTGCCCTTCTCTTGTCTGCAGGATTCTGGCTGTCTTGACCTAGCTATATCTGCCATATTGCCAGAAACTCTGTAATGCGAAACATTTATCATGTACTAATCCAATACATAACCATGTTTGCAGTATCATACAAGAGGGTAGTACTGGAACCGCACGATCGCGTTCTTGTTGCTGCACCGCATCCAGATGATGAGATCCTTGGCTGTACTGGAATCATTCAGCAAGCTGTAAGAATGGGTCTGCCGCTTCGTTTTGTCTTTCTCACCTATGGCGATGCGAATCAATGGTCGTTCATTGTTTACCGGAAATGGCCAGTTCTGGATCCCGAAGATGTAATCTCCATGGGGAATGTCCGTCATGATGAGGCAGTCACTGCTGCCAGTGTATTAAACGTTCCACCAGAGCATTTGACCTTCTTGGGCTATCCTGATTTTGGTACAGAAGATATTCTGTATGCCCACTGGGGTGATAATCCTCCTTACAAAGGTTTGCTGACCAGAGTAAGAGAAGTTCCCTACAAGAATGCATTATCGCCTGGAGCCTCATACAAAGGTGAAGAGATACTTAAGGATATTAAAACTGTCATACATGAGTTTCAGCCTACCAAGATATTTCTGTCGCATCCTGCAGATCACAACAGGGATCATCGCGCACTCTATATCTTTACTCGTGTGGCACTATACGATCTAGAACTGGAGAATGCACCAGAACTCTACCCGTATTTAGTCCATTACAGCAACTGGCCTACCCCGCGAGGGTACTATCCTGCAGAATTTTTGGAACCTCCTTCACACCTTGAAGACCAGATTGTGTGGGAATCTGATGTTTTGAGCCCTGATAACCTGAAGTTGCAGGCACTCAAGAAGCACAAGACACAGTACTCCAGTAACACGAATTACCTGCTTTCATTTGTGAGGGCTAATGAACTATACGGAGATTTTCCAGACATGGAGACAGTTCTTTCAGCGCGTTCTGTCATGGTGAATCAGCACCCAGAACCTTCAGAAGAACTGCTCTATTCGGAGCGTATGCAGTTCGTCGGTATTGAAAAATACAATATGAATCTTCTGGATAGTGCTGTGGTCTTTTCAATGGAGCTTTCGGGGC
>CAZFAR010000064.1:0-11528 GCA_964516825.1 uncultured Thermococci archaeon | reverse complement strand
TCTGCTCAGAAATATAAACTCCTGGACCTATGAGAGTGTACTCATATCCTGTATGTCCATCATTGTTATCCAAGAATCCGTTTCCCACAAATGTGTATCCTTCATTTCTCCATTTGTCAAGCCCAGTAGGAGGCCACAATCCAGTGCCAGGAGGCTGATACAGGTACTGGTTTGATTCATCCAGGTCATCCCAGCCCATTTCGCAAACATCGAGGAACATCTGGTAATTTTCAGGCTTTTCTGTCCATGGATCGCTGCACAATTTATTGTACCACCATTTCTTGTTCTCAACCCAGTAGACCTTTATTTCAATCCCTATCGTACCCTTTGCACCAATGAATACCTTGACGCCTTCAATCACAACGTCGACAGCATTAAAAAGGAGCCAATTACCGAAACTATCATCTGTGTAGTACCACCACGTATAGTCTACCCACACATCTTTGTCAACTGATCCTACCACCCACTTGTGATAATCAGGTACTTCATCCTTGTTATAATCGTAGGTGATGATCCTGGTAATTTCACCAGGATCCAACACTCCATTTCCGTTCAGATCCCTGCACTTGTAATCTCCAAAAGGAAAGTCTTCTTCTTGAGCAGAGGGTGAGAATCCTCTTTCTCTTTCACGCCCATACGAAGGTGGAACTACAAAATCTACTATTTCCACGAATTCCCAGGACTCTAGAAGTTCTCCATCATAATAGATATCGAGTGCTGCTTTGTTGTGGTCGACGTCCACATCCTTCAGTATCACAGTGTAGTGAGAGAATTTGAATGGTTCATTCAGATATAAATAGATAGGAGCCTCGAAGTGGGGTTCACCTGTTATGACGTAGGGCGTACCGTGCAGAGAGCCTGGCTCTTCTGTGTTGAAATCTACGTCTAATACAGGTCCTGCATCTATCACTGTGTACGTCGTTCCGAAGAGTGTAAACTGGGGCAGTCTCTCATGAACTACCATCCAGGGTTCAGGTACGAAGAATACGTTGTACGGCTCAAGATCCACAGAAAAGAACGGGTTTGTTACTGGCTCTTCGGACTCTCGTTCAACCATTACTGCAGGTGGAGCAAATATGTTGTCCGCCCTGTAGATCAAGCCAGGGATGAGATACCAGTCTTTTGGGATAGTTGATTCAATTACGGTATCCTTACCGTACGCACAGGCTGCACACTTCTGGCCTGTATCACTGTCAAATCGAATCTGGATTTCTTCGTGAGTCTCCCAGGGCTGGAAATTGCCGTCGTTTGAACCCCAGAACGCATCATCGAAGTGCCACAACGACAAGGGATAGTTAGTGAGTGAAGCATTATGCTCCCACTGCCAGTATGAGCGTGGATCAGGCACATCGACAGTTGGGGATCCAATATTCTGGAATGCACGCGGAGAGTCATCCAAGAAAAGGTTGATGTTCTGGTGCACCGTACTCTGCATGAAAAAGAATGTCTCATCAGATTCAGGAGAGGCAAGGGCGCCAATCTTGGCAGCAAGTATGGAGGCTGATACTACATCCATGGATGCAGCTTTGCTGCCCACCACGATGACTGCATGGTTTGTTCCTGTTTCGGGGTCGACAAAGAAGTCCTGTGGAGGAACATTACCGGCAGCTTCTACCAGAACGATACTCAGAAGGACAATTCCAGCCATCACAGCTCTAATTATTCTCAATCTCATGCTGTTTCCTCCCTGTTCTTGCTTTGATAATCTGATCTCTTTTCCACGGTCGTACAGACAGCTCCTGTTATATAAGATTTGGGATGGACGATTGTACTTTTGAATTTCATTATCCTCCAACGTAAAGCCAACCAATTACCAAGCAGAATAAGTGGACTCTACAAGTAACTTATTCTGTGGGAAACCTTATTAACCTAAGTGCGATTCCTAATGTAAGTGAGACGTATGATCGGAATCTTCAGCTGGAAGCAAAAAAGGAAATGGATTTAACGGACTTTATGGATTATCTTGGGGAAAAAAGAATAGAGATTTTGGAAAATCACTTGAACATACTTGAAAAGGCTAGGCTGGTACAGAGAGGAGACTCAAGCTATTCCTTGACTCGAGAAGGAAAACGAAAGCTTTCAGAACTTGAAGTTACTGAATCGGAAGCCACTGAACTCACGAAAGAAAGAGAAATCTCGATAAAATCCACTTCTCAAAAATCCAATTGACTTCATGCCACCTTACATGTGTAACAATCACCTGATTCATACAGAGCTGGTTACAGTCTTTTTCATGTAGAATTCCTTTCTTTTTCCAATTCCTCTGCAGATATAATAGAACTGGAACCCATCTTTCTGGAATTTGTTACTGAAAAAAAGTCTCCTCATGTCATTCCCTCATCAGAAAGGACAATGTTACACGTGTAACAATTTGAAGAAACTTCAGCCATCATGGAAAAGTTTATAATAAAGGCAAAAATGAACGTATTGGTGAAGTTATGGATCATCTGGATAAGCATCGGCAGGCAGGCGAAATCATCAAAAAGGTCAGAGAGGAATCCAAGGAACTGATAAAAGAAGGTGCAAGACTGCTGGACATTGCCCAGTTCATCGAAGGAAAAATCAGAGAGTACGGTGCAGAAATTGCCTTCCCACTGAACATTTCTGTCAATGAGATCGCAGCCCATTATTCACCACCTGCAGCAGATGCAACTATTCTAGAAAAAGGTGACTACGTAAAAATAGACATAGGCTGTCACATTGAAGGATACATAGCAGACACTGCCTACACAATAAAAGTGGGAGAACCTGAAGACGATCTTGTCAGAGCTTCCAGAGCTGGCCTTGAGGCTGCCCTTTCAATGATCAGAGCAGGAGTAAAAACAGGAGCCATTGGCAAAGCGATAGAAGATGCGATCACTGCTTACGGATTTCGTCCAATTGAGAACCTCACTGGCCATGGACTTGCCCAATACAATATCCATGCACGCCCTTCCATTCCCAACATCGATGACAGCTCCCAAATCATCCTCAAGGAAGGAGATACTTTAGCGATAGAGCCCTTCGCCACTCCAGGGGTAGGGAGAGTCATAGATGATGACAGAGTGTACATCTTCAGTTTTGTCACTCCTCGCCCCCTACGACTGGATTCAGCCAAAAAATTGATGTACCACATTCAGAAAAACTATCCTAAGCTGCCTTTTGCAGAGCGTTGGGTTGCCAGAGACAAGAAAGGGGAGTTCATGCTGCGAATGCTGATCAAGAATGGTATCATCTTTCCTTACCACATACTGAAGGAAAAGAGTGGAGCACCTGTAACCCAGGCAGAACATTCAGTAATCGTCCAGGAAGATGGCTGTGAAATCTTCACCTGAGAGAAAGATTTTTAAACTTAAAGGTAGAAAGGAATTCAGTATTCAAAGGAAAGGATAGACCATGGCTGATGCATCATACTTGTGGTTGGAATTTGTGGCCTTAGCAATTTTGCTACTCTTATCTGCATTTTTCTCTGGATCTGAGGCAGCTTTTATTTCATGTGGAAAGGTTCGCATCCGGCACCTGATGAAAGAGGGGAACAGGAAGGCAGGACTCATCTACAAGATGATGGAAGAACCTGAAAAAGTGGTGGCTGCCGTTCTCATTGGAAACAATATCGTGAACATTGCAGCTTCTGCCATTGCCACTTCTGTTGCTATCAGCATCTTTGGAAATGAAGGGATCGGAATCGCTATTGGGGTGATGACCTTCCTCATTCTGGTTGTTGGAGAGATCACTCCCAAGGGATTTGCTGTGAAAAATGCGGAAATGCTTTCACTTACTCTTGCCAGGCCCTTGTACTACGTTGTTAGAGTGCTGTCTCCAGTAGCTTCGGGAATGACTGCAATCACCAAAGGATTCGTACGGTTGTCTGGAGGAAAGCTGGAGAGAAATCCCCTCTTCATAGGAGAAGAATTCAAGACTTTGCTCACCATGGCAGAGGAGGAAGGGGCTCTGGAAGAAGAGGAACGGGAGAGGCTCTACAATGTTTTTGAATTCTCAGATACAGTGGCGAGGGAAGTGATGACACCCAGAACAGATATGGTGTGTCTGGAGGCAGATGCCTCTCTGGGAGAAGCGCGGGAAGTGGTGACAAGATCCGGGTTTTCAAGGATCCCTGTATATAAGGAGAACGTGGATCACATTGAAGGAATATTGTATGCCAAGGACCTGCTGCAGCATTCTGATGATAACTACAGCCTGCAGGATTTGCTCAGAGAGCCTTATTTCATACCAGAAACCAAGAAGGTGGATGAACTTCTGAAGGAGATGCAGATAAGTAAGATTCACCTTGCCATTGTAGTGGATGAATATGGAGGAACAGCAGGCATTGTCACTATAGAGGATCTCCTGGAGGAGATCGTTGGGGAGATCTTTGACGAGTATGATGTGACCAGTGTGCCTATCAGGACCATCGATGAAGAGACTGCCATCATCAATGGGATGGTCCCCATCGATGAAGTGAACGAATTTCTGGCTATAAAGATACCTGAGAATGGGTTTGAAACTATTGGCGGATTCATGTTAGACCAGTTCGGTCGCATTCCTGGAGAGGGAGATAAGATCTCCTTTGATGGAGTGGATTTCATTGTTTTCAAGACAGATGGAGTACGGATTGTAAAGGTGAAAACAAAGAAACATCCCCCCGAGAAACGAAGTGAGGAGGTCTGAGGCCCCTCAGACCACTCCTCTGCCCTTTCAGTGCAACGAAGGATAAGCACCTGCTGTTCTTATCTGAATAATCACATCCTTATATACCTATTTGTTACAGAATCCCACACAATCACATGAATTGTGATTCTTATTTGCGAGTATTCCAGATGATTCTGCAGATTTTCTCTGAAGAGATCATTCAGGAGTGTAGCACTCAGAGTTTCAATTCTCACTTCAGGAATTATGTTAACCAAAGGATTGAAAGAAGTGGGCTGATACACGTGTAACAGGCTGACCAGCTTTTTCATTTTCGCACTCCTGACACAAAATCTTTATATCTTTCAGTCTCTGCAGCTCATCATGCAGTTCCCTAGTTGTGGGAGGTATTTCCATGCAGAGAGTACAGTCTGCCAGTACAGCGGTCAGCCTGCGGTCACCACTTTCTCCGAGGAAGCTGATTACAACCAGTCAGAAATTGAGACCCTCACACCACCAACCTGCCTGGAAGTGATACTATTCTGAGTAGAGGCTGTCAGTTATGTTTGCAGGGCGCAAAACTGGTACTCTTCGTCACTGGTATATGCCACATCCACTGTAGTTACTGTCCTCTCTCAGAGAAAAGATGGCAGAAAGATACAGTTTATGCCAATGAGAGACCAATCTATTCAGATGAAGAACTCTTGGAAGAGGCACGGCTCACAGATGCACTGGGAACAGGAATTACTGGGGGTGATCCTTTGGTGAGGCTGGATCGAACCCTGCATTATGCCCGTTTGCTGAAAACTGAATTTTCTGACCACCACATCCATTTGTATACAGGATCTTCTCTTGATGAGAAGATGCTCTACTCCATGGAAGGATCAATCGATGAACTCAGGATCCATCTTACTAATCTAAAAGACGTATCGTCTGTCAGGAAAGCGTTGAAGCACACCTTTGCTGTTGGTGTGGAAATTCCAATGTTTCCCTCAAAAATTGATGAGACCCGAAATCTGATTCACCAATTGAAAAAAGTGGGCATTCACTTCATAAACCTGAATGAACTGGAATACACGGATAGAAACGTGCAATATCTGAAGAACCTGGGATACTCATTAGATGCAGATTCCTGCAGAGTCACAGGAAGTGAAGAAGCTGCCCTCGAACTGGCAGAAGAAGAGGAGATTGTACACTACTGTTCTGCTTCTGATAAGGATTCTGTCCAGCTGAGAAACAGATTGGCGCGAAGAGCCCGGAATGTGCGTAAAGTGTACGAAGAGATCGAGGACAGTCTACTGGTAAAGGGTGTCATTACATGTAGAACGACAGAAGAAGCACAGAAGGTTAGAGCAATTCTACTGGGTAAGGTGGATGTGCCTGAATCCTTTGTCGCTGTGGTCGGAAACCGGGTCGAAACTCACTGGGCACTGGCTGAAGAAGCTTCCTCATGGATTGAAGCAGAAATTGGCATAGAGAAGCGATACCCAACCTTTGATCAGCCCTTGATTGAGTACATACCTATCAGAGATTCATCATGAAAAAGTCATCTTTTCTACAGATACCTACTACGACTTTGCAGGACGATGCTTTTTCAAGAACAAGCCGAACATGACTGCCACGCCAAAGGTACCTGCTCCAGTGACTGTTCCTGCCAGAAAGTATTGATATTTCTCCTCTGGATTTCCTGGATTCTCTACGGGATTGGGACTTGGACTGAAGGTTACGGGAGGAGTAGAAGATGAAACTGGCTCTTTTCTCTCCAGAATGGTAACGTATATGGTCTTGCCATCTTGAAATATGTTCTTTACCTGGTCCTTGTACACTAATTTTACCTGGATGAGGTAGGTTCCAGGAGACGCTTCTTCAGTGACAATGATGAGTACAACAGATTCTGTCTTACCAGGTGCAACCTGCTTGGGGGGCACTGTCTGGTTTACTATGGTTAAGGTCTTATCTGGTATCGCTTCCAGAGATTCTACATAAGCTGTGGTAGCGCCATAATTCTTGAGCTGCACTTCCACAGTGATGTTTTCTCCCTGGTGTGTCTCAAATCTGGTTTCAGGAAGCATCAATGCCAGTTTGGGATCCTGCTTCTTGATCACGAGCGTTGTTGACTTCTGAACGAAAAAGGGTTCACAGCCTCTCAAACATGGGCCTTTTGACCCTGCTACAACAATTGGGATTCTCACCTGACCAGAAGGTGAATCTTCTGCCACTGCCACGTCAATTAAAGCAGAAACCTTTGTTGCAGGAGGAATTTCCTTGTCAAAAAGGACGGGGTTTTCATTATCCTGGGCAACTTCCAGTCTTTGCAGAAATATGCTGTCCATCTGTTCAGTATCTACATACACTTTCAGATTCCACATAGTAGTCTGCACATGTTCTATGATGACCTCGATGTGAGCTGTTTCACCTGTCCGCACTTCCACCTCAGTGGGAATCGTTACATAGGGATCCCGATAGGTAGTCAGTGCAGACAGGAGCACAATCATCATGAGTACAGCTGTCTTCATTGTTCTCCAAAAGCAAGAGAGCTATTTAAACTTTTCGAAGCTTCGATCGTGATGGCAGCTTTCGAGTGAATGGTGAGCGGTTTATATTGTTACACGTGTAACAGTGAGCAGATTTCTTTTGGTGACTTTCTTTTCACAAGAAGACTTTCAATGTATGATTTCTGAAGAATACAGAATCAGCTGCATCATCACTCCAGATACAACTGGAATTCTCAGATTGTCATCTACTGGAAGTGGTGCCAGTTCAGTGATAGTAGCAGTTACTGCTCCTATGAGCCCTATCCATCTCAGGAGAGGCCATCCTATTGTACTGCACACGAATAGACAGGCAGCGCTGCCTTCTGCAGATTTTCCATACAGTCTGTGATGTCCAAATCGAGTCCCCACAAGAGATGCTGTAGAGTCCCCAAGGGTCAGAAAGAGTAGACTCGAGATTGCCACCATCTTGGAAAAGAAGGCCACAGCCAGTAGAGCTGCTACAGCATAGAACGTAGCGCCAGTCACCTTTTTCTGCTCATGCTCTCTTGTGTACCCGCCAATGATTTCGAAAACTAAGGAATTGAACCTTTCTGATCTCAATCTCGCCACTTCAATGAGAAAAGCACACAAAACGGAACCCCCTACGAACAAGAGAATGATCTCTCTGGAATAAAACCAATACAGAATCGGTACTGAGAGTCCCAGAAAATGGATAGACTTCCTCTTCAATTCAAACATTCCAACCTTCCTCAATTACACAGGAATTGCTGATCAAGATCTTGGAATCGTACGGAAAATTCTGTACTGCTAAAGAATCATCAATATAACCATGCCAGTAGACCACTAATCCTTTGCCAAATAGTTCTACATAATGTTTTAACTGTCTATGATAGTCACTTTTCATCTGGATTTTGTCTCCAAAGGATGCCTTGCTCTCCACCCAGAAAATCGAGTTCGCATTGAAAGAAAAGGGCTCTTTCAGCAGAAAATCGGGAGTCTTCTGATGCAGGTTCCTTGCTTCACTTTCAGTGATGTAGCTTGCTCTCTGGCGACCCAGCCATTCTTCAATCTTTCTTTCTGCAGTTCTGCCGTTCTCCCGCTGAATTTCAGCTGCTTCAGGTGAGTAGACCATCTCCTCCTGCAAGATTTCACAGATCTCTTTTCGTATTCGAGGGTTTTCTATTTCTTCAGGATGATGCAGGTACTCACGAAACTCTTTTTTCGTGATCCCATGTGCCCGCAAGACAAAAGAAGATATCAGAACTGGAGAGAATTTTCTCTCTTCTGAAAGCTTCAGGAGACTTTTTCCTGATTCCCATTGTTTCAACAGTTTCTGGCTCTGCTTTCTTAATCCGTGGTAGTCACGTTTCGTTTTTCTCACTATTTTCTGAGACAGAATAGCGTATAATACCTCTTGAGGGATGTTGAATATTTCAGCAAGTTTGAATACGTCCCCCCTTCTGTTCAGTCTTTTGTAAAGACGATTGTACAAATCTTCATTCATTGACTCTTCTTCAATCAAAACTTTAAAAATGTTTCGTTTCGTATATGTGCTATGAAGATATACCGCGGACAGCATAAAGAAAGGGTTTTCACCTTGATGGGGAGTAACAAGTTCTATGAAACTGGGAGCATGGCCTGTTCCTGTCCGGAAGGGGTGGCAGATGGACTGGTGTGCGATGCAGATATCTATGGTGTGAGAAACCCAGCAGAGTACTTGAGAACATTCTTCAAAGGCTGTTCTCATTCTCATGAAATCCTTCAGGCAGTGATCAGAATCCAGGAGAATGTCAGGGGAGCCTACGCATGTGGTTTGGAACATGGAAGGAATGTGTATATTTTCAGAGATCCTATCGGTTTTAGACCACTGTACTATGAGGGAGAAATATTTGCCTCCGAAAAGGGAGTTCTTTCCACTCCTGTTGGATTACTGCCAGGTGAACTGGTGAGGTTGCCCGGTACAAGATTGTTCTGCAAGCAGTTCAAAGAGATTTCTACTGTGGCTCCTGGGGAGTTACTGGACGTCTTGACAAAGAGTATGCATCAATGCATGGAAAAGAATACAGCCATTCTTTTTTCAGGCGGCATTGACAGCTCTATTCTGGCCGTCTTGTCAGATGCTCCCCTCTTCACCTGCGGTCTTGAAGGTTCACAGGATATCCTTTTTTCACGGGAAGCTGGCCGTCTCCTCAAGAAGGAGATTCAGGAATTCATAGTAACTGAAAAGGATATCAAGGAAGCTATTCCAGAAGTTCTCTCTCTCATAGAAGAGAAGACTCTCTTTAATCTGGAACTCGGACTGCTCCTATATTTTGCCTGCAGAGAATGCGACAATTCCGTCCTGATATCGGGTCAGGGAGCTGATGAGCTCTTCGGAGGATATTACAAATATAAGAAAATTTTCAATCAAAAGGGAGATATAAAAGCTCTGATGAGAAGAGATCTCGAAGCACTCTACCTGGCTCTGGAAAGAGATGGGCAGATTGCAGAACGATTCACTAAGACAATCAGGTATCCATATCTTGCTCTCTCTGTAGTAGAAAGGGCTCTGGGCATCCCTGCTCATTATCTTTTCACTCCTCAGAGGAAAGCATTCCTGCGAAAGGTAGCTTCTCTTCTCGTTTTGCCTGAAAAAATCATTTCCAGGCCTAAGAAAGCACTTCAATATGGAAGTGGCATTCACAGAATTGTGAGGAAAATGGACATAAAGTTATAGAAAGGGAAAACGCGGGAGGAGATCGGTCTTGAGGACCGATCTCGAGGGGGTGAAATTTCTGTTTTACTCTTGCTGTGTAGCTATCGAGCCGGAGAGTACACAATATTTATAAGCAACACTCTATAAATAAATATGGGTAGTTTAATTGAGCAGATTGACTGACACACAGAGGATGGAAATCCATCACAATATCTATGAACAGGTGCTGGAGGACGAAAGGATATCTCTAACCAGTATGGCAAGAAACCTGGGTCTTGCCAGAAATACTGTGACTTCTCACTACACCTACATGCTGGAAAACGAGATCCTCTTCAACCCTACCATGAGGCTGAAAATTTTCGATGACCTCAGAGAGTACTTTTATTATTTGAAATTAGAGAAACCACTGCGTGTCTACCAGGAGCTGGAGCACAATCCACACGTGCTCTACCACTGTCTGACCTCGGGTGCTTTTGACATGGTAGTTCTCGCAGATTCTCCCATAGATTTCGAATCTCATCCCAATTTTAAGGAATGCCTTCTCCAGGGCCCTCGAAGCAACTACTACCTCCCCCATGTCTCAAGAAATGCCTATAAAGAGAGTTTTCAGAAAATGAAAACAAAGGTTGAAGAAGATCAGATTGTGCGTTCTTCACTGCCTATAGAATTTCTACCTCGGCAGATCAAGTGGACGGATCTGGAATGGAAGCTCTTCTACGATCTCAAGTACAATATGAGGCGAACCTTTACAGAAATTGTGAAAAAACATGGCATTTCAAAATGGCTCTTCTATCGCTCTTATGAACGCATCAAGGAAAACTGTGTCAAGGTTCTGGCTTTCTTTCCCCACAAGCGTCGAAACTACTCCGAATTCTACTTTGTCTTCAAGACAGATTACGAGGAATCGTTAAAGGATCTCTTGCTGCAGCTTCCATGTGCCAGTATGATCGCCAAAGTGGACAGCTATATCGTGGTGTGGCTCAACATAATCCGGACCTTTCCTTTCAGTGAATTTTTCGCTTTCATAAATTGGATGGATGATCATGGAATAATGGGGGACATGTCTTACGCTCTTCCTGTTTACAGCCACAGCAGGGATGACTCAGAGACTAATCCCTCCTTTTCAAGACACAGATAGTTCTTGTTATAGGATTCATTTACAAAATATATCCAATGGCGAGTGAAAAGGACAATTAATGAAATTGTTACACGTGTAACAGATTGAATGAGTTCACAAGTATTTGAGATGACTATAGTTTTATAAAGTCGTTCGTGAAATTTCTTCTATGAGTAAGCTGACGATAAAAAAATTGCAGGAATATGCAGGACATCACATATCCATTCTTGTAGAGGGTGGGGAGGTTTTCACTGGTAAGCTTAAGGAATTTGATGATGATGTTCTAGTTCTGGATGAAATTGTGGACAGTAGGGGCAATAAGGGAAGAGAACTGCTGGTGAGCATCAGCAACGTGCTGTGGATAGTTCTGGAAGAGTAGAGAGCATCTTGCTAAAGGTGTATTGACATTGGTGACAGAAAGGTTTTTATGCTACGAAGAATTTGATGAATTGAAATTCATGCGGGGGTTGCCGAGACTGGTCAAAGGCGCTAGGTTCAGGGCCTAGTCTTGTAGGAGTTCGAGGGTTCAAATCCCTTCCCCCGCATTTGTAGCTACGGTTCAATTTTTTTTGGCTTCTTGAGTTGTTTATTGGATGCTCCCTTTTCTTCTCAACTT
>CAZFAR010000063.1:0-11608 GCA_964516825.1 uncultured Thermococci archaeon | reverse complement strand
CTTCGGTAAGAGTAGTTCCTGGTATTGATCATATAGAATGAATTTAGATTCTTTCTCTTCTAATTTCTGAGAATTGATCTTCATGAATCCAGTTAAATGCTCTATTTATAAATCTCTCTATTATGAAATCTATATAAAAACTTATAAGAATTCGTGCGGAAAATTATTTACCTACCGTCTATCGAAGAGAATGATGAATTCTGGAACAGCCGCTAAAAGAAAATGTGAGAAATAAAATGAAAATTAGTGTCGCCCGCGACACTAACTTTGAGGGTCATTGTTTTCGCTATTCGAATGGATGCATCAATTCCACTCTCTCCTGCGATGGGAATCCTCCCTCACCCCAAATAACTCCCAATGGCGGGCTGTATCCCTTCCCTTGCACCTGCTCTCATGACTCGAACAAGTCCTCGCAAGAAGGGACTGCATACCTGAGGAGTCCATACTTATATACTTATCCAGACCTCACTCATTCAGATCTTACTTTCAGATCATCACAAATTAGCTCAATGCTTTAATTGCTTTCCGTATATCTTCTTTTCTGATTGTCTTTCTATTTTCCTCATAAGCGTATTCCAGAGCTTTCTTTGCGATTTTCATGCCGTATTCCTCCAAGATTCTAGCCAGTTCTCTGGCTGCCGCTTTGGAGACACGCTCTGCGCCGCCCTTTCTGATCAGCCGTTCCAAAGGTGGACTTGATAGCGCCATTGCTACCACCTCCACATTCCTCTTAAACCCCAACTATATAAGTATTTCTTTTCTTGTGAGTAAAACTAGCATTTTTCCAACATTATACCAATGTACCATTGTTCCATTTGCTTTTGAAAACCTTTTTATTCTTAAATGAAAGCAGAGTGCATGGAGCTCTGTGTCATAGCTGATCTTCATGGGACACCTGACTACATTCCCAGATTGAAAGAGATTGATTATGATCTTCTCATAATCTGCGGAGATATTACGAATTTTGGACATTATGAAAGGGCATGCGAGATCCTGACAGCAATTCAGAAGCCGTTTCTTGCTGTACACGGGAACTGTGATCATGAGGATGTACTCAAAGCATTTCAAGGAAAAGGATGCAGCCTTCACCAGAACATTATTGAAAGAGAAAATGAAGCATTTGCAGGGTTTGGAGGCAGCAATCCATTTTTCGGAAAAACACCCTCTGAGTACACAGAAGAAGCAATCTACAGTGGATTATCCAATATCCCCGAAAGTTGTGTTCTGGTTACTCATGCACCTCCCAAAGGAACGAAGACAGATAGGGCCCTAAAGCTGAAACATGTGGGGAGTGCAGCTATAAGAAGGGTCATAGAAGAAAAAAAACCCAAAATAGTGCTATGCGGACATATTCATGAGAGCAGAGCTACTGACTGTATTGGGGAAACGCTCATAATAAACCCAGGAGAATTTTCCAGAGGACATTATGCTCTTGTTAACGTAGAAACTAGGAAATGTCTGTTAGACCGATTTGAATAAAGCGAGTGAGTTCCCGCATTTTGTTACACGTGTAACACTTTCCAGTATTTGTTTGTAGGCTTTTATTATCCACCTATATCCAAATAGAACTATGAATATTAGCGAATCTTACAACATTCAGTAAGTCTGCAACCGAAAAATTTATATAGGATCTCATCCATGAAGATGCAATCAAGATCACAGATGAGAGGTTGATCTCAACGGGAGGTGAAGAAAGTCCCCCCTGAAAAGGAGGGACTTTTCATTTTTTTGGCTATCCTGAATGTAGATGATGGAAGTGTGAATTTAGAAGCTATTTGGATTCAATTTTTCTCTTTTTGAGAACCAGAGCAGCAACAAGCAACCCTAGAAGAGCAGTCCCAACTGCAGAAGGAATCGACAATTCTTCCTCTCCCTGACCTTTTTGAGGAATTCTGGTAGTCTGCCTGTGATACGGAGAGATCCACACTGTATCAAGTGCTGCATATTTCACACCCATTCCAGAGGGTTCAAACCCTTGAATCCACTCCTGAACAGCATAACTGTCTACCCTGCGCCACTGCAGCACCCAGACCGCATCCTCAAGGATCATGTCCTCTGCTTTCTGGAAGAGCTGGCATGCTTTCTGAATATCATGTTCTGTACCTGCTCCTTCAATTAACTGATCTACTTCCTTATTTGAGTAGAAGCACCCGTTCCCACCAGGTCCCCAGTTTGAACTGTGAAACAGGAGCAGGAATTGATCAGGGTAAGGCCAGTCTACGTACCACCCAAGTGTGTACAACTGTGTATCACCAGTATCTACTGCAAGTAATAAAGAGCCCAGATCAACGTACGTGACCTTCAACTCTACACCAATCTCACGCAACTGCTCTGCATATAGATTGTTGAACTGCTGCTGTATGTAGCTTTCAGAAGATTTCAATTCAATAGTCAACCTGGGATCCCCCGTGTATCCCGATTCTTCAAGCAATTGAATTGCCTTCTCTAAATCTCTGGGATACTTGTCTTCTCTTTGCTTGTAGCACACAAATCCTGGAGGAAGAATGGACACTGCTTCCTGCGCTCTTCCCTTGTAGATTTCATCTATGGCTGCACCTGGATCTAAAGTGTAGCTGATTGCCTGTCTCACCTTCTTGTCCAAAAAGGGTAATTTCCCGCAGTTCATTCCCAGGTACAGGATCTCGAACTGGGGAACAGTTGTCACATGATACTGAGCACATGCTTCCCAGAGTTCAGGAGGAATCATGAACCAGTCCAAAGTGCCTTTTTCAAATTCACCCAGAAGATCCTCTGATTTCACGAATCTGTATTGTATTTCAGTGAGATAGGGCTCCCCTTTCCAGTAGTCCTCGTTATACTTGAGGGATATCTGATCCGTCCATGCCTTTAATTCAAAGGGGCCAGTCCCCACTGCATGAGCAGAGAAGCTGTCTGTGCTGTACTGTTCAGCCTCTTCGGGGACGACAGAAAAACAGGCGAATGGCAGCATGTACAGAAATGAGGGATTGGGCTGCTTCAGGGTGACTTCAAAGGTGTACGAACCTCTTGACTGCCAGGATTTGACTTTAGCAGTATTTGAAAAGAACTCTCTCATGGGAGACAAAGTTTCAGCTGCTGTTAGTCTATTCCAGGAGTAGACAAGATCCTCCGCTTTCACTGGTCTGGACTTTCCTTCAGGAAACAGATCATTGCCGTCCTGCCAGAAGACATTTTTTCTCAAGTGGAAGGTATATACGAGACCATCTTTTGAAATATCCCATGATTCTGCCAATGAGGGTTCGATTTCTGCTGTTCTCCTTTTGTAAGAGACTAACCCTTCGAAGATCTGGTTTATGACCTCGACAGAAGAATCAAAATCTTCATAGAATACGTTGATTCTGTGAGGATCGAGCGTCTGCACTTCTTTATTGTATTTTAAATGCAGTGTGCCTCCATATTTGTCAGAGGAATCTACTGGATAGATGAGCAGCACGAATATGAGGATGAGGAGTTTCTGCATACTCTTGCTTCTACACAGAATATATAAGAATTAGCTTTCAGGTTCAGGGAGGATCTCGCTCGACCACTACACAATGAAGTTTGGTGTCTCTCACTGTAAGGGGAGGGATATCCAGTGTCAACAATTATTCCAGACGAGACAGCCAAAAGTTTTTTAGTCACATGCCCTAGGAGATTCCAATGATTTCAAAGCCAGACATTGCCCGTGTGGAAGATACATTAAGAGAGCTGGGACTGGGAAAGTACCAGTCACGAGTCTTGACATACCTTTACGCATTGGGAAAGAGTAAAGCCTCAGACATTTCCAAAGCGTCAGGGGTCCCTAGGGCAAAGATCTACGCAGTTCTGGAGGAACTGTGCGCTCTGCGTCTGGCAAGACAGATTGGAACCAAGCCTCTGCAGTTTGAACCTGTGAAACCGGAGATTGGTCTTGAAAACCTAAAAATTGCAAGAAAAGAACAGTTCCAGAAGGATATCAATGCAATTTCTAATACTGCTGCCTCAAGTCTGAACCTGTTACAGTCTCTGTACGAGAAAAGTCTGACTACTGAAATAGAAGAAGAATTCCTGGAGATCATTACTGTGGGAACAGCTTCTGAGATAGAAACGCTGAAATTATATCAGAAGGCGCAGAGAGAAATAAATGTTGTCTCCAGAGCCTTTGAGTATCTTCCCAAGGTAAGAGATTCACTGGAACCCCAGTTGAAAAGAGGAGTCTTGCTGAAAGTAATTCTCCTGAACAGGAAATACCTCTCTGAGAAGGACTTGAATACCCAGGATTGTATGAGAGAAATACTCGCAAGAATTGGAGCGGAAGTCAGAATCTCTCCTGATAAGCTACCTATCAGATTCACGTTAATAGATCCCAGTTTTGATTATGATGAAGGTGCAGTCTTGTTTCTGGTAGAAGAAGAATCTATCCCTGTTTTCATGCGGTTTGCAGTTCTTTCTGAGAACCACAGCTTGGCTGCAGGGTTCAAACAGTACTTCGATCTGCTCTGGAATGAGAGCAGCTAGAAGTACAATTGGAGATTCTAATTTCTAATATCAAATCTTTTATACTGTGTGTGAAATTGAAAACATGCTCACAGAAGAACAGGGCCGCAAGCTGCTTTCAATTTCCAGAGAAAATATTCTGCACTACCTGACTCATCATGAAATGCTCTCCATAAAGGAAATTCCTCCTCAATTCAAAGAGAAGAGAGGAGTTTTTGTCACCCTAAAGAAAAACGGGAATCTCAGAGGATGCATTGGATACCCTGAGCCTGTATACCCATTGTTGTTTGCGCTTCTGGATTCTTCTGTTTCTGCAGCTGTGAGAGATCCTCGGTTTCCCCCTGTCACCCTCAAGGAAATGAATGACATCAAAGTAGAGATAACGATACTGACCCAGCCGGAAGAGATTCTCCCGGATCCTGACAATGTAACCATCGGTGAAGATGGGTTGATAGTGGAAAAAGGTATCTTCAAGGGGTTATTGCTCCCTCAAGTGCCTGTAGAATAAAAATGGGATGCAGAGGAGTTTCTCTGTCAGACCTGTATCAAGGCAGGACTGCCTCCTGACTGCTGGCTGGACAAAGAGACAACTGTCTACAAATTCCAGGGGCAGATCTTCTCAAAAGGATCAAGATTACTCTACGTATTCTACCATCTCCTGGACGTATTCAGGTGCCACTTCTTTGATTCTTTCCAATCTCTTCTGATTAGCCAGGAATGTGCCCAGAATGCCCAGATTCTTCTTTTTTCTGAGAATTTTTCGTATATTGAACATTCTGATCAATCCCAGACTTGCCTTGAACCCCTCTTTGTCAATGAGATTATCACTACACTCGGAAATGGTATCCAGCCCTTTCACAAAAATGAGATCTCCCAACTGCAGTAAATCTCTGAAAATACCAGATTTTTCCAGTTTTCCAATTATTTCTTCTGTATTCTTTCTTTCTATCTCTGATTCTGAAAGCAGTCCCCTTTCGAGCCCCAGAAGGACAGCAGCATTGATCGAGTTATTATTCAAGTCCCTGTAAATATCCTGGACATCATCATAAACTAAGAAGGATTTGAAAGTGTAGCCATTTCCCTCCTTGATAAGAGTTCTCTCATCTTTCAGGAATGCCAGATCCACATCTATCCAGACATTCCCTATGCTGCGCTCACAAATTTCAGAAAGATATTCCTTCATTGAGTGATATTTCTCCTTCTTATGATTCAGTGAAGCAATCTGTCCAGATACGAGAAGGTCTACATCTTCAGAGAATATATCTGTGGAGCCACATCTGTCCACAGTCTTGTACACCCAGGTTGCTATCTCACAGGCAGATTGTCCTGCCTTACTCGTATCAGATCCGTTTTGTGCAGCATAGGCACCCTTTCCGAGGGCACACCTGTAATCAGAAAGAGAGTGAAGAGCTTCAGTGTACGTATGAACCTCGTCATTGAGGTTGTCCAAAAGTTTAGCACTGACACTTATTGACGCCTTGGCACAGATGGCTGTTAGTATGTCATGGAAGGAAAGAGATCTGTACAGAAGAGGAAGAGAAGTTGCTGCAGCCATGAAAACTCCAGATCTCCAGTGTCTTTCTTTAAGAAATCCTCTTTTTTCGAGTTCCTCATAGTTTAGACAATGAATTTTTTTACCCAAGGAATTCAGATTTTCACTATAAATGGAAAAAGCCTCTTTCACAAGAGGAGACAACCTCTGAAATCGAAGTGAAGCATATCTGTGGGAGAGCATCATCCACAGCATGCCTGCTATCCTGTAGGGTAAAGACGTTCTCTCCTCTCGAGCCATGGAACACATGCTCATCTTTACCTATATAAATGTGACTGAAACAATGAAAAATCCTTTACGGGTATATGGCAGATATTCATAAGTGTGGAGGGATGAGCAATCCATGTACTTGCGTATTCACTTACGTATTCATGAGCATCTTTACCACATAAAAAGAACAAGATTTTTAAAAACGCATTTCCAGGTATAGGTAGAGGTGAAGATATGAATAGAAAATTGATGACCATTCTGCTTGTTGTCACCCTCATCATAGGGGGTGCAGCCAGTCTCCTAGCTGAAGAATCACAGGAAACTATTGAAAGCAGTTATGATTCAACTGAATCAACTCTACCTGAACCACCGCCTATTCCGTGCGGTGAAGGGAATGGTGGAGGTGGAAATCCTGGATAGTCCATACTTTGGCCCAATGAGAAATAGGGATTGAATATCTGTATTCCTCGATGAATCCTGACGAATGCATTAGATTTAGTGTATCGAAAAGGGTGCGCTGCAGGAAATTCCTTTCTATCATCATGTATACATATATCCAAGCTCCCACTTTGAAAATAGGGCAGTGTACGGGTATCTCTTTTAATTGCTCTACAAGTTGACTTTCATGATCCGTTCTAATTAAAAGAAAATACTCATTATGGTTCGGGTAACCTTGTGGAAAATAGGGTGTCCATGCTGTACATTTTCCCATGACATTATGGAGATGTTCATAAAATACAGACTTAGAGAGATGAAAGCATCGCAAGATATCAATGTACTTCATTCTTAAATTGTGTTTCAAACCCTGAAAAATGAAAGGTCTAGATCATCCCAGATTAGTTCTCCCCTTTCCGGAAACGTTATTCTTGATTTGATGAAATTTTCTGTCTCCAGAAAATCTGAGAGCTGATTGAAGTATTCACCAAAGGACTTTTTCTCTACTTTGTTGTATATATAATCGCTCCTGGGTCCAGCCAGAATGAAATATTCAAAACCGTTTTCCATGGAGAAGTCGATTTTTTCACTGGACATTACCATGAGGTCAAAAGCACCAGAACAAAGAGCTTCGTAGACAACTCTTGGATCGACTTTTAGTTTTCTATAAATTGACTGCACTTCTCGAAATTTCAAAAAATAGACATATTCCTGAAAATTGGAATGCGAATTCAGCCTGAGAAAAGGTGGGAATAACACTCCCTCACTCAAAGCCCATCTATACAGTTTGGCAGCAGTCTTATCATTGATGCTCAAATTCCTTCCAATCTTGGAGAAGTTCTGTCTCGCCTCTTCCAGTAGAAACCACTACACAAGAAAATGAGAAAGGAGTGATAACATGGAGAAAAAGGAAGAAAAGAAGAAGAAATCCAAAAAGAAAGATGAAAAGGAAGAGGAAGAATTCCCGCGTTCTGGAGGGGGAGGTATTCCCGGTTGATGCTTAACCTTTCAAAATCTTTCACCTTCCGAGAGACAAATTTCGAGGCAGAGGTCATCAAGAAAGAAATGAGCTTTCATTTTTTTTCACCTCCAACAGACCCTCTGCCCATTTCTTGATAGTGATTTCATGAAAAGAATAACTCATACCCACAAAGAGTCATAGCACTTTCTGTCATGCGATATTCGCAAATAGGTTGACCAGTTGTTGGATTTTGATCTGTTACACGTGTAACATCACCGGAGTATCAAGATCAGCACCCACTTTACCATGTGGATCCATGTGGAAAAGACCTGTCTACTCATTCATCCCACCTATCTCCTTTTCTTCTGAAGCTTTCTGTAATGCAGCAGAACTCACTGAATCATAGATCTTAGATAATATGCAGCTCAAATTTTCGCCTTTGATCGTGAAGGGAGCATCTCCTAATCGTTTGAGAATCACATTCTCCTCAGGCGGAACAAAGTTAG
Source organism: uncultured Thermococci archaeon (assembly GCA_964516825.1). Classification (GTDB taxonomy): domain Archaea; phylum Methanobacteriota_B; class Thermococci; order Methanofastidiosales; family SZ-28-30; genus SZ-28-30. Next base: position 3,489 of record CAZFAR010000063.1, on the reverse strand, counting down.
TCGCAAAAGAATGTAGCGTCTCCCTTGCCTCCCAGAAGGTGTCAAGGCATTCCTCCAAAGGTATAGTGGACACTTCAGATGCCGTAAAACTGGGTACTATATCTTGAGGAAGTGCTGTTGCCCGTTTCTCTCTCAATACTTCGATGATCTCTTCTTTTGTACGACCGCGCAACAAAAAAATTAAAAAGGGGTCTTCATCAAACCGTTCTGCCAGCAAGTAGTAGACAGCAGCAATGTGCTTACACGGATTGGCCCAATCAGGACAGGAACAGTCAGTATCCAGCTCCTTCTTAGATTCGGGGAATAATGATGCACCTGCTTCATCAAAGGCTTCCTCTATATTCCTGGGCATCTCTCCAGAGAGCAGTTTGGCTGCAAAAATAGCCTGAGAAGCCATAACGTTGGTGACCTCTTCCCATTCAGCATCTGAAAGAACAGGCAGTTTTATCTTCACTGAATAGGGCTCATCTCGCGTCCCCTGCACCTGAGCGTAGACGATCCCTTTATTGATCTTGATCGAGACCACCTGTCCTCTGCGCGCATAAGAACGACCGCGATCCAATCGTGCCCCCATGTCGAAAGACTTCAGAGTATCTACCCATCGCTTCGACCACCAGGTCTCACCAATCTCACCTCGCTTACTCTTTGCTTTGATACCATCCACTTTTTTTGGTGCTTCTCTCGGGTAGTAATACCATTCCATCTATCCACCTCCTACTGCACTACTGTCTATAGTAAAGAGCTGCCTCAACTGGTCAGTGGACATCTCTGTGATCCACTCCTCTCCACTCCCCACAATTCTGTCGGCAAGTTCCTTTTTCTTTTCAATTAGCTGATCGATCCGTTCTTCCAATGTTCCAATACATACGAACTTGTGAACGAGTACATTCTTTTTCTGTCCAATGCGGAACGCTCTATCTGTGGCCTGATTTTCCACTGCAGGGTTCCACCATCTGTCAAAGTGGAATACATGGCTTGCTTCTGTCAGATTCAATCCAAATCCACCTGCTTTCAATGACAACAAGAAAAGGGGAGGTCCTTTTTCACTCTGGAACCGCTCAATCATTGTATCACGCTTCTTCTTTGAAGTTCCTCCGTGCAGAAATAGTATTTCAGAGTCTAATTCTTCCTGGAGATATTCCTGAAGCATGCCGCCCATTTCTCGGAACTGTGTGAATATTAGTGCTTTGTCCCCTTCTGCCAGGACCTCGTCCAGCATCTCCTTTAGGCGAGTCACCTTGTCTGAGCGGCCGTTTATCGCGCTTCTATCATGCAGGAACTGGGCAGGATGGTTACACACCTGCTTCAACTTCATGAGTGTGGAAAGCACGAATCCTTTCCGCTGAATACCTTCTGAATCCTCGATCTTGTCCAGCATTTCCTGGACTACTGCCTGATACAGGGTAGCCTGCTCTTTTGTCAGGTTGCAGAACACTTTCATTTCCATTTTTTCCGGCAGATCCTGTATAATGGATTTGTCTGTTTTCAGCCGCCGCAAAACAAAGGGCTGAATCATTAACTTCAATGTTTCAGCTCTCCCTGAATCGTGGTACCTCTCAATGGGGAGACTGAATTTTGTCCTGAAATCCTTCTGTCCTCCCAGATATCCCTTGTTCAGAAAATCCATGATTGACCACAATTCCTGGAGCCTGTTCTCTACTGGTGTTCCTGTCAATGCGATTTTCTGCTGTGCAGAAAGCTTCTTGACTGCCTGCGTTTGCCTGGCTTCGGGATTCTTGATGTTCTGCGCCTCATCCAGGACGATGTACCTCCATTTCACTGATGATATGTACTTTTCGTCACGATACACCAGCGAATATGTGGTAATGACCATATCGTACATTTCTACCTCTTCTCTGAAAGAATCAGTGAGTCTCTCTGCACCGTGGTGGACCATTACCTTCAAGGAGGGACCAAATCGTCCCATTTCCTTGTACCAGTTCCCGACGACAGACATTGGGGATACTACCAATGTGGGGCCCGTACTTCCGTCCTCATGGAGCAGGAGAGCGATCACCTGTATGGTCTTGCCCAATCCCATGTCATCTGCAAGACATGCTCCCAATCCGAACTGGCTCAGAAACTTCAGCCATGAAACACCTTTCACCTGGTAGGGGCGAAGAGTACCGCAGAAGGTCTCAGGAGGCTCTACCAGTACAACACTGCCATTAATTAAATCATTCAAGACCTTCTTGACCTGCCCTTCCCCCTCGATATCCACGACAGGCAGCCCTGCTTCAGATTGTTCCCGCCCCAATCCAAGCCTTAACGCTTCACTTAAGGTCATTTTACCTGTACTGTACTTTTCGAAAAAGGAAATTGCTTTCTCCACTTCTTCAGGGTTCAATTCAACCCAGCTGCCTCTTACCTTGACGAGAGGTACCTTGAGACTGGCCAGTTCTTTGAACTCCTCTAAAGAGATAGTCTCTCCTCCTAGAGCGATCTTCCAGTCATAGTCCAGTATGCCTTCAATTCCAAATAATCCTGATCCAGTTCCAGAGACGGATTTCACCCGTAGTCTGACACCGGGACGTACTTTCTGGGTCTGCCACCAGGGTGGGAGCAAGACGCCAAACCCACTCTGTTCCATGAGAGGAGCAGCCTGCCTCAGAAAATCGTACGCATGATGGGAATCCAGCCTCAAGGAAGAGGGATGCGCAGTCTTCAAGCTTTCTTCCACTAATGGGTATAATCGTGAAGCCTTCCCCAGATCAGTGAGTAGTCTCTCCTGGGGATTCTCGAATGTGCGCTTCACTACAGTGACCTGTGAACGTGCTTTCCAGATTGTCTCTGCAGGTATGAGTAGGCTCTTGTCGTCGAGTGCCTGCAAGCAGTATCTCAATACCCATGAATCATCTTCCTGTGGAGGATCCAGTCTGAAGCACAGGCGAAGTGAAGCATTTGAATCTGGTTTTATCTGGTCTAACCAGGAGTGCATCTTTCCAGAAAAGGTTATCATCTCCTTTCTGGATGCTTTAATACGGGGATCAGAAAAGAGTGCGGAAAGCCACCTACTTGGGAGTGACTTATCTTTTGAAGGATGAATTCCGGGTGAAAAGGTGCGTATGAACCCATCTACAGTACTGTTTAGAAAATGAAGCAGTATCTCCTCTGGGATTCCTCCATCAGTGAATGCCCGACATACTGGAGGCATCGCCTGTACAAGCGCACAGAATCGTTCATTTTTGTCAGGAATACGAACTTCCCAGAAAGCTTCAAGAAAAGTGTTGTCTTTCAGGGTTACTGTGGGTACAAAACATTTTCTTGTCATTAGTTCCAGGGAGAACCTGGCTGCTTCAATCCAGAATCGTAAAGAACTGGAAAAGGCAACTCCATGGGGTGGATGATCTGGAAGTGATAGAAGGAAATTCAAAGCTTTATACGGATCAAGAACGAGGACAGGAACTTCCCACAGAGTCAGTCTTGTAGGAACTTGATCATGCTCAGTTACGAGCTCTGGAGAGGGAACAGGGCTCCTGGCTGTGGAAG
>CAZFAR010000062.1:0-11813 GCA_964516825.1 uncultured Thermococci archaeon | reverse complement strand
AAAAGATCTATCCCTATGAGAAAAGAAAGAATGACCTAGTAACTTATCTTATAGACAAGGGATATGCAGAAGGAAAAGACTACATGATTGAAAAAATTGAAGACAGATTTGGATTTGCTATTACTATCAAAGACATTGATGCAATTCTGGTGACACCAGAAGTGAGAAAGAATGCAGAAGAAATCAACAAAACAAGAAAAGCGAAAGGATGGAAAGAACTTGAAATTCTGGAGATTCCATTTCTGAAAGATAGTAAAGGTATCATTTCTTCCACAAGATTGCGAACAGAGTGACACTCTATACATACTATAGAAGAGAATACATTTCTATATACTTCCAACAAAACCTTTATATAATAAACTGTAGAGAGCCGGTGCGGTGATCGTATGATTCCTGAAGAGAAAGGTGAGAGCGGATTCACGACGAGAGCGCTTTTCATTGCAGTAGGTCTGACTCTGTTTCTGGTTGCCACCTCTTCGTATATTGCTTTGAGAATTGCAGCATTGCCCTGGCCCATCATCTTTTCAGTGATCGTTTCTGGTGCTGTTCTCAAGCTGTTCAAATCAAATCCTCATGAGATCAATGTCGCCCAGGCGGGAGGGACTATTGGTGGATTACTCGCATCAGGAGTAGTGTTCACGATTCCAGGCATTCTGTATCTGCAGAGAACAGAAGGGTTAGCCATATCCATCCCATCCTGGTGGGTCTTGGCTTTAATCTGTATTGCTGGCGGAACTCTAGGAGTTTTACTATCCATTCCAGTAAGGAGAGCCTTCATCGATGAGGAGGATCTGCCCTACCCTTCAGGGGCTGCAGGAGCAGAGGTGCTTAAGGCTGGCTTCTACGGTGGTACAAGTGCGTACCTGATAGCCTTTGTCGGATTGGCAGCAGGGATATTTGCCTTATTCAGAGACATGTGGATTCCTGCGGGATTCTTCCTATCGGGACTCGCTGCCTACGGGATAACCTTCAGTATATATCCATGGCCTCTAGGAGTGGGTGTAGGATACATCCTGGGACCAAAGGCTTCTGTTAACTCCTGGTTCCTGGGATCAGTTGTCGGATGGATGCTCATTATTCCGTGGCTGATCAGGGTCAAATGGGAAGGAGATCCCGTAAAATTAGTTCAAGAGCTGGGAATGGGGTTCGTTCTAGGTTCTGGCATCGGTTTTTTTGTTGGATATGCAATCCCCAGAGCGAAAGCGATATTCCTCCCTCTATTTAAATGGGAAGGTGCTCCATGGTACACTAGGTTTACCCCAATTTTTTCTGTAATTGCCTTCATCGTTCTCGCTGCAGTAGGAGTTCCCTTAATTGCTTCTGTATTATCTGTGGCAGGCGTCTGGATCATGGCCACAGTAGCAGCCAGAATGACAGGTGAGACCAATATTGACCCTCTGGAGCAGTTCGGCATCATCATTGGATTGGTCTGTCTCGGCGTGTACGCTGTCCTCCACAGAGAACTGGGATATTTGCCTGCCTTCCTACTGGTGTGCTTCGTTTCTGTGGCTGCAGCTTTAGCTGGCGATATCGGGCATGACTACAAATCTGCCCAAATTCTGGGAACAAAGCCCAAGGACATCATAAAGGTAGATTTCATCTGTGCGATTGCGGCAGGAATTGCAGCTCCTTTCGTTCTGAAGATCATTCTCGACGGGTACTCTGACATCATGTTCGATCCGGAAAAGATGCCTGCTCTCCAGTCAATTCTGGTGGCGAGGAGCATCTTCGGGTTCAAGTATCCTGCAATATTTCTGACAGGATTTTTGATAGCCTTTGCCATAGAAATTGTCCAGAGAATTTCCAAGAAAACTCTGCCCACGTCGTTCATGGCCTTCGGTATTGGCATGTTTCTGGGTTTGACACTGGGATTCCTGCTCTTCATTGGCGGTATCATCAGGTGGGCATTAGATCGTAAGATGCCTGGTTCATACACCCAGGGTGTTCTTGTTGCTTCAGGTCTGATGGGTGGAGAAGGTATTGCTGGATTCGTCGCTGCTGCTCTGGTCGTGGGAGGTGTAGTATCAGCCATGATAACTGCTCAGAAACTTTTGCTCGTCGTATTTGGCGTACTCTTTCTCGTGACAGTAGTACTGTATAGCCGGAGAAGGTGACTTACTGACGAAACTGTTATATACTGATGGAGGCAGGAGAATAAAATGATCGTCGGTATCGACATTGGCGGATCTACCACAGATGCAGTGGCTATCAAGGGAAAGAATGTGGTGCGTGTCATCAGTATCACAGCTTCAGATCCTGTGGCTGCAGCTTCAGGCGCCTTAGGAAAGCTCATTACCACATTGGGATGTCCCCTCACAGATATTGAGACTATTGTAGCTACAGGAGGGGGGGCATCTTCCATTGATAACAGCATTCTGGGCATTCCTCTAAAGAAGATCAGTGAGATCTCGGCCATTGGCATTGGTGGGAGAACACTGGCTGGATTAGAAAAGGCTCTCGTGGTCTCAATGGGAACGGGCACCCCCTTTGTGTCAGTGAAAGATAACGAGATCACCCACTTTGGCGGTACTGGTGTGGGTGGAGGGTGCTTACTCGGTCTGGCAAAGCACATGCTGAACATCAATACGTTGAAAACTTTGGAAGCCTTGGCAGAAAAGGGGAATTTGCGAAACATAGATCTCTCTGTAGCAGACATAGCGCATGGACCTGTGGGTACAATTCCTGCAGATGCTACTGCTTCCAACTTCGGGAAGGTTACAGAAGACTCTACAGATGCAGATAGGGCCCTGGCTATTGTGAATCTGATTGCAGAGACGCTCCTGGTCATGAGCATCTTTGCAGCGCGAGCGTGTCAGCAGGAAGATATCGTGCTCACAGGAAAGCTGGTCAGAGTGAAAAAACTGGTGGACATCATGAAGGATAGAGGAAAGATGTTTGAGGCAAGATTCATTGTCCCCAGGTACGCTGAATATGCGACAGCGATTGGAGCTGCAGTGAGTGTAAAGGACACTGTGATAGAATGAATCAGTTGCAGGTTAGATGAATTAGTCCAGAATGTTACACGTGTAACACACAGCTATCCAAAAACCTGGCAATCCTAATAGAAAAGAGTTTAAACACAGAATAATTGGATGATCTAATGAACCTGTGTGTGAAGAGCCTGATTGATGATCCTGGCACTGTTCCTGAACTCACCAGTACCGATATGCTGGAACTCATTTCTGAAGCGAGGCCTCTAGTAGAAAAGGAGAAGAATCTCCTGGATACCTCAAAAGGGAGCATGCTGGTAGTTGGAGACCTTCATGGCGACTTTGGAGCTACAAAATATATTATAACTCTATGGAAAAAGCAAAGATACAGAACCCTGGTATTCCTGGGTGATTACGTAGACAGGGGGGAGAAACAGCTGGAAACTATCAATTTGCTATTGTGTCTGAAGATTTTCTATCCTCAGAGAGTGTATCTGTTGAGGGGAAATCACGAAACACCTCTTATCAATTCGTATTATGGATTCTCATCTGTCTGTATCAAGAAATTCGGAAGAGACGCCAGAAGAATTTACAATGAATACAACATCCTCTTTTCGTATTTTTCTGCAGCCTTCATCTTCAGAAAGATTCTTCTTGTGCATGGGGGGATTCCCAGAGGATTGGATGCACTGGATGATATCAATCTGCTGCCTAAAGGAGATTTAGATGCAGATAATGAAATTCTTGGCCAGATGCTGTGGAACGACCCTTCAGAGTACTACCAGGGATTCGAGCCGAACTGGGAAAGGAACATCTACTACACTTTTGGAAGAGAAGTTTTCCTTCAGTTCCTGGAGAAACACAAACTGAACATGGTAATTAGGGCGCATGAGGCCTTTCTGGAAGGATACAAGTATTTTTTTGACTATAAATTGCTGAGCATTTTTTCAAGTCCCAACTATATCATGGGGAGCAAAGCAAGAATTGCGAGAATATCACGAGAAGGTAAGGTATCTCTTACTGAAGTCAAACATGCACATTAGTTAATTGGCCTCCACCTCCATCCAAAACCTTTTATATGGAAAAAGCTAACTTCCAAGAAAAGTATGGAAGTGAATGAAATGAAGGTACATTGCCAGAATTCTGAAAATGGAATGTGATTTGGACGCAGAATATTGCGTGAAAAAGCTGAAGGACAGTTTATGGGTCAATGAAAAAGAATCTCTTGAAAGAATCCGCCTATATGTCAAAATCTCAAAGGGAGAACTAAGTGGGCTTCGTTTGATTATCCCCCTGGGAGACAACTGGCCTGGATAGCACCCACGCTATCTTTTTTCCTTTTCTAGAAGTTATTGCGAATTTGATTACAGAGAATCTCTTGGTAATAATTCTGGCTCTACTTGTGCAATCCAATATGGTAAACTTCATATAATTGAATTGCCATAAGAATGAAGAGGTTAGAATGACAGTCACTATCCGTCAGGCTACTCCGGAAGACTTGAGCAGTATAGTAGGTCATTACGGGCCAGGTGATACTCCCTGGGACCCCTTTGGTAATCTTGGAAAGCTTCAGGAAATTCCTCTGGAAGGACTGATCATTGCAGAAGTAGATAGTGAGTATGCAGGCTTTCTCTACTGGTTTGTTGGTGAGAATCCATGGTTTGATCCAGATGTACAGAAGTATGCCTACATCACTGAAATACATGTCTTGGAAAAATATCAAGGGCAGGGAGTGGGTAAAAAGCTCTTGAATTATGCTATAGGGCAGCTGAAAAAGGAAACGAATATGATCTACATTACAACTACTGAAGACAATGCAGTTGCCAGGCATCTGTACGAAAATGCTGGATTCTGTAAGTTTTCCCGAAGTATCCATTATAGATTAGAGCGGGTTGATAGAACAAAGCCCAGAAATGAATAGTGTTTATCAATCCTGAAAAGGCTCCCGGGATCTAATCATCCGCTAAGGAGCTTGAATGAAAACAGATTTCTTGCGCAAAAAAGCTATTTAAGGAAAGAGATTAATCACGACCATGGAAGAGGATGTTCTTTCATGGCTGCTGGAAAAGGAGAACCCTTCTGCAAGATACCTTACACTGAAACACCTTCTGGGTAAAAAGGAAAAGGAATCAGAAGTTTGTGAATCTCAAAAGGCTATCAGACACATGAAACAGATTTCACTCATATTTGAAAAGCAAACTCCAGAAGGATTTTGGGGAAGAGAGGACTCCCCTTATCTTCCCAAGTACAAGTCCACGTACTGGACACTCATGCTTCTGGCACAGCTTGGTCTTGAGAGAGATGAAAGAATTGAGAATGCATGTGAGTACATTTTCAACTTCCAGAAAGAACACGGAGGCTTTGTTGCTTCCTGGAAAGAAGGAATCTCTATCCCCTGTCTCACCGGTAATGTTCTGATTTTTCTCCATCAATTTGGTTTTGCAGAAGACGATCGCACAAAGAAGGCTGTCAACTATCTGTGTAAGACTCAGATGTCAGATGGTGGATGGGTCTGTCATGAATGGAAATCACACAGTCGTGATGAGCACGGCTGTTTTCAGGGAACTGTAACACCTCTGGAAGCATTGGGGCTCTTCAAAAGAGAGAAGGAAACTTCACTTGCTGCAGAGTTCTTTCTAAGGCACAGATTGTTCTTGGCGGATCATCATGATTTCACAGTCATAAAGCCGCATTTCCTCCTTCTGAGATTTCCGACCTTCTTCTACAGTATACTGCGATGCCTCTGGATCCTGACTGAATTGGGATTCAATGATAAAAGGATGGATGATGCTCTCCGTGTCATCATCTCCAAGAAAAGAGAAAATGGAAAATGGGTCTGTGAATCTGTGCCCAACCTACTGTCCACTTTTGACAGAAAAGGGAAAGAAAGCAAATGGGTTACATTAAAGGCATTGACGATTCTCAGAAGATTGCTAAATGAGAGGAAAGATATCCTTTAGTAATGACTCACGCATTGGAGCAGATATTCACGAGATCCTGATGAGTGTACTCACTACCTGCAAACTTCGAAAACAGAACTTCCTGGAGGAAATACAGGTTTCATGAAGAATCAATTGGGTCAAGTTGCTGTTTCAGGAAACTAAGCGATTGCTAAGATCGATTTGAACCGGGATAATTCCATTCCGATCGCTACCAGTGTCATGGTTATGATGGGGACAGGTGCTACGATCATAGTTCTAATTCTTTTTGACACACTATGAGGGTTTATGAAGATTTACTGGAGCCAACAAATCGCCCTTTAACATACAATCCTCTACTCTTCCTATCCACTTTCTATATCTCCAACCTTTTTTCTTCCTTAAAGAATGAGAATAGTTCCAAATTCATTTTGTATGTTTCGCAAAAACTGATGAGAATTTGATAGAAAAATTGCGAATTTTATAATACCAATAAACTTATATAGACTGAATACCAAAAGAATATTGGTTAGGGAGGTGGGAAGAGTGAAGGTCACATTCTGACACGGAGATCGATCCAAAAAAACCTTTCTCTTTTTTTCTTTTTTTCCCTTACCATGAATATTCATCGATGACATTGCAGAGATTATCCATCAGGTACAGAGTATCCCCTCCATCATTTAACCAGTCCTGATCGAGGTTTCTGTATAAATACATCTTATCATCAATACCACGTCCTGAACAGATTCTCACCCAGTATCCAGGCATGAGTATGAATCCAGAAGGTATCTTGTAAATGTGCACCCAGGCGCGTTGATCTTTCCTTTCAAGGGGTGAAAGCTGCCTGTAGTTCTCATAATAATTATCAAATATTACCCATTCTGATAGATCAACAGATATGTCCCCCTTGTTCAAGAGAACAATATACTCTTCGTTGAGGATTGTAGCAGCGTACTGCACACGCAGTATTACAATATTTTCGCTTCCTTCTGCTGGCGGAAAGATACATTCTGGCTGGCCATTCACTGATACCTGAACCAGCAATACACAGAGGAGCATTCCTATAGCTTTCTTCATACGTTTTATATACTTCAAATGCTTAATAAATCTTTGTATATTCTGAAGCGATTCTGGATCATGTAGAAGAATAGAGATCAGACAAACTACGTAACCAGAAGATTTATATAGTTGAGGTAGGAAGAATAATATACTCAAAGTAATGACTCTCCTTTTTTTATGATTGAAGAAGAAGGTGAGAGTAAAATCCAGAAGTATTGGGTGTTTCATCCAGATAACTCCCAATAAACCTCGCAATTCGAAATACTATCCTGAATGGAGGTGCTGCAATGAAAGAATCCGTGTATAATGTCTATCTCCTGGATGAAAGGGAGAAAAAGGGGCTGGTATTCAATACCATGCACAGATCAATCGTACAGATAGACGATGAAGTTTATAACCTGATGAGAGAAGACAGATTCGATGAAATTACTGAAGATGTCCTTGACGTCTTGAAGAAGGGCGGAATCGCTGCAGATGATAACCTGAATGAAAGGGACATGCTCAAAATTATGTTCAACAGGAGTAAGTACAACGCAGTATCTGTAGGGTTCACCATCATTCCAACGCATGCGTGCAACCTGGCCTGCAAGTACTGCTACCAGGGGCACGGTCAGGTACTGAGCAGTACTATGAATGAGGACATCATAAAGAGGGCTGTTGAATTCATCAAGAAGAGTTCAATAGGCCGCAGAAACCTTGGAGTGAACTTCTACGGTGGAGAACCACTTCTATTCCCGGACATTGTCTTTCAAATACTGGAAGAGTTGAAAAAATTCGCAGATGAAAATGGCATAGAGCTCGCAACGACCTTCACTTCTAACGGCACCCTCTTCACAGAAGAGATTGCAGAAAAACTCGAAGCCTTCAACCATGAAATCCAGATCACTTTATGTGGGCCAAGAGAGGTCCACGATGAAATAAGAATCGACAGAAAGGGGAATGGAACCTACGATATACTCATGGGCGTTATCGAACTCTTCAGGAAGCACGGCACGAAATTTCACGTAAGGGTAGATGTCGATCAAAAGAACTACGATACTGTAAAAACACTCCTGGAAGACTTGAAGAAAAGAGGGTTTGAAGGTATCTATATAGGTTTCTGTCCAATAGGCAAAGACATCTGTTATACGGAGATAGAACTGGACACTGAAGAAGTTGATCCTGCATCTCTGGCCCGCCTGTCCAAGATGGCCCACGACATGGGATTCAAGACAAACCCAATCTACATTCACAACTTCGTTGAAGGGTGTTCTGCCATTATGGACAACTTTCTTGCCGTAGATCCCCATGGTAGCATTTTCAAATGTATTGCAGCTCCACACTACACTGAGCACAGGTTCGGCATTCTCGATGAGAACGGTAACATGGTGGACACAAACTATGAAGCATACTGTGCATGGACGCTGCGCGATCCTCTGCTCATCGAGGAATGTGTCAAATGCAAGTTTTCCCCCATATGTGGAGGAGGGTGTGCCCTCACCGCGTACGCAAAGCATGGCTCATTGAACGCTCCCGGCTGTGAAGAGGAAGAACTTGGAGAAATAGTGAGAACTTTCATCATGTTGAAATATCCGGAGCTTTTTGAGGGATGTAGTTATGAAACCATCATACTATAATGTGTTCTTCCCCTTTGGAGATCAGTACATACTGTTCAACACATTGAGAGGTTCCATATTTGTTGTAGACGCTGAGATCAGAAACTGCCTTGAAAAAGGTGAGATATCCTCTCTAACTGATGAGTATACACAACTATTTCAGAACAATGGAATAATTATTGAACAAGAACTAAATGAACAGGATTCATACAAACTGATGTACGAGGGATCGAAATACAATACAGTCTCTACAGCTCTGCATTTCATCACTACCTACCAGTGTAACCTAGCCTGTGTCTACTGTTATGAGGGAAAGGGAGAATTATATCACAAATCCATGGACAAAGAGACTGCCAAGTGCGCTGTACAATTCATCAAGAACCAAGTGCAGAACAACAACAGCAGATCACTGGGAATAGAATTGTTTGGTGGAGAACCTCTTCTGAACATGTCTGTAAATCTGATTGCAGCAGAACAATTGCGTGAATGGTGTGAGGAAACAAATATACACTTCTCCATCAATGCCATTACGAACGGGACTTTATCAACTCTGCAGAATGTCGAGGACTTGGCTCAGTACAAGAGCAGTTTTCTGGTAACTCTGGATGGTCCAAAAGAAATTCATGATAAAAGGAGAATATACAAGAATGGAAAAGGCACCTTCGATGATATCGTAGAAGGATTGTACCGGGTGAGAGATTCTCACCTGGGAATCATGATTCGGATAAATGCAGATGAAGTCAATAAGGACCACATTGTGTTCCTGTTTGAGTTCCTAAAAGATAATGGTCTCAGTAATGTAGTCATCTCGATCAAGCCTGTCTTCAACACATCTCCTGCCTGCCTCTCCTATGGGTACTGCATGCCTGATCTGGAAGGGCTTAAAGTGATAAACGACCTGTATACTGTTGCCAGAAAGATGAATTTCAAAACTGAGGAAGCAGAAAAACCCTCTCCTCAGGGCGCATGCTCTGCTCAGAGAATGGCATACTTCGCAATCGATCCTTACCTGAGACTGTTCAAATGTGCTATCCTTCCTCCCTATGAGAAAAACTGCGTAGGAACTGTGAGTAGAGAGAATTTCACACCCATATTCAACCATGTGAATGTCGACTTCCTTTCACGAGATCCTCTGACCTTTGAGGAATGTCGCATGTGCGAGCTCATGCCAATATGTCGCGGAGGATGCCCTGCAGAAGTATACGATGTCAAGGGGACTACCCACGGAAACATATGCAGGAAACAAGGCATGTATGACACATTGAAAGAGAATCTCACCAATTTTGTGAAGAGAACTGCATGAAGAATAGCACAATGAGACTGAGCTGTTACACGTGTAACACTTTCCGTACAGTTCTCACCTCTTACAAAACCTTATATAAAAACATCTGCATGAGGGAGCATGAATCAACTGGATGAAGCTTCTGAAATTGTGTGGACTGAATGCATGGGTCTTTCAAGAGGAGAAAAGGCTCTGGTTGTATGTGACAAGCCACTGAGAACAATAGGATGCACTCTATTTGAGAAGGCTATAGAATTGGGGGCTGAAGCCTTTTTCCTGGAAATGATTCCCCTGAGAATTCATGGAGAAGAACCGCCATCCATGGTGGCAGATGCCATGAAATCTGCAGATGTCACTGTCATACCGACATCTACCTCTCTATCTCACACACAGGCCAGAAGAGAAGCAAATGCTGGCGGTGTGCGGATTGCCACTTTACCAAACATTACTGAAGACATCATGAGGAGAACAATACCTGTAGACTATGAGAAAATAAGGAAAGTATCTCAGACAATTGCAGGCCTGTTGAGTTCGGCAGATGCTGCATACATAACTACGGAAAAAGGAACAGATTTAACACTCCCCTTGAAGGGAAGGAAAGCGCAGCCTGATTTTGGGATCTATCACAAGAATGGAGATTTTGGAAATCTACCTGCAGGAGAAGCATACATTGCTCCCCTTGAAGGAGTGTCAGAAGGTAGTCTAGTCGTGGATGGGGCTATAGCAAATATTGGAAAACTGGAGGAATCAGTCACGATTACTGTAAGAAATGGTGTGGCAGAAACTGTGGAGAACTGTCCGCAATTGGAGAGACTATTGAATGAGTACGGCCAAAAGGCCAGAAATATCGCGGAGTTGGGAGTAGGAACCAACGAAAAAGCACAAGTCAGCGGAAACATTCTGGAAGATGAGAAAGTGATGGGAACAATTCACATAGCTTTAGGGAACAATGTGTTGTTTGGTGGGACTGTTGATGTGCCAGTACATCTGGACTGTATTGTGCTGAATCCTACCGTGGAAATTGATGGAGAAATTGTGATCGATAAGGGAAAACTCCTGGTTTGAGTGAAAGGTGATTCTCTTTCTTGTTACACGTGTAACATAGAGGTCGTTACATTCTCCATTCTTTTTTCTTCATTTCATCTACAGAAATCCTTTTTTCAAATGACGTTATTTGAACCCTACTATGAGTGTTATCATACTGGGTAGAATTCACATAAATTTTCTATCCTTGTGCGCCATCTTCCATACTCTGATTTCAAGATGGCATTGGAGATGTACAGCACAGACCCAAGCTGTTGCCACCATGAAGCATAATACTGAACTATTTTCACCATTATTCATATTTGATGGTCTCGATGAGGTAAAAGTGGATCCTGGATCTATCTCAGAATCTATCAGGAATTGCACCAATTCTGCCCTATGCATTGTGACCTCCAGGAGATCGGGGTTCATTTACCTGCAGCACGACAGAACATACGAGATACTGCCATTAGAATGGGAGGAGAAGAAAGGATTTGTTGAAAACTACTTTGGAGAGGAAAAGGAAAGAATAGATTCGTTCCTGAAAATTTTAGAAAAAAAGGAGTATGACTCAGTATCGAGAAATCCCTTACTTCTCTCCATACTGTGTGCGCTGGCCTCTGATGAGGGGGATATAAGGAATCTTCCCTCACGGAAAAGTGGATTATACAAGAGAATTGTAGCACAGATGAATGAGTGGCACAAGTCCAAGGAGGGAAAAGGAAAAGAACTCTCCCCGGAGGAGATGAGGAACCTTGAGGACTTGGCGCTGAATTTGTTTCAAAGAAAAAGCCCCAAAATACTCTTTGAGAAAAGTGCCAACGGAGATATACTAGAAAGAGCAGCTGAAGTGGGTATCATCCATAGATGGGATGAGTTAAGATATTCATTTTTACATCTGACGCTTCACGAATACTTTGCAGCACGCTCTTTGAAATCTTTCAAAGTAATCCTTTATCCTCTGTAATTTCTCCACAAACTCATCTAATTCTTCTGATGATACTGC
>CAZFAR010000061.1:0-11898 GCA_964516825.1 uncultured Thermococci archaeon | reverse complement strand
AAATTGAAAATCTCTTATCAGTATCCTTTTCTGGCGTACACGATGGCAGCAACCTGGAAGCGCTGAACCTCCACTCGTATATCGATGAACCCATATTTTACGAGTGCTTTCTGCATTTCATCCACCCATGCTGTCTCTACAATAACTGTTTTCAACTCTATGCCAATCTCTCTCCACGGTGCAAGAATCCACAAGAAAGATTTGAGAAAGAACCAGTACAGCTCATAGAACATTTGAAACATTCTCCTTTCTGGATAGACAAAATCATGAAATATGAGCAGGCCTCCCGTTCTCATCATGCGCGAACAGTTGCTGATCACTGTGTCCATATCCACATATTTTGGCAGATAACTTGCGGTTATCAAATCATATACACCTGTATTCGTATCTTCTGCATTTCCCTGGTAGAATTCAGCGTTTCTAATCCCCTTTTGCAGTTGCTTGGCTCTCGCGTGGGTAAGGTATTCTTCCTGGAGATCTATTCCTGCCACCCGACTGTGAGGAAACTTTTCTGCTAGAGCAAGTGTCACAATTCCTGTACCACATGCCAGATCCAATATTTCCTTTGGATTGTCACAGAGATCTGTTAGCTTTAAAATTCTCTTTTTCCACGAACGATCCTGCCAGAATGTGGTAATTTCGACTATAGAATCGTAAGAGCTTCCTGTATTTCTGAATATTCTTTTTACAAAATCAGCTTTCTTTTTTTTCTCTTCTTTCTTGTTCATGGGTTCCTCCTGTAGATCTCAGTTCTGACTTCTTACTGCACAGGCATATTCATGTTCTTTGCCTTCAGTCGTGAGAGTGTTACACGTGTAACTCAACTAGCTGCAAATCGAAAATAGAGAGAATCTATTTAAAATACATGGATGACAATAGTAGTTTCCAATTCAAAAGCTGCTGAATTGGAGAATCAGGTGAGAGCTGGTAATCTGTATGATGATGTCATTCTTGCAATGGAGCGCACATGAAGGAGATATGTTACGATATCTAATCCTTCCAACCGAAAGATTTATATTGAACAACATTGATTAATAACTATGATTAAAGCTGTCGCCATCAGTATACTGATAGCTGTCATGGGAAGCTCCATTTCGGAGTTCAGTCTCTCTCCAGAAGAGTCGTTCACACTCCATTTTGAGCATGACTACGTATTCACAGTATCAGGATGCGGTTCATCCTGTATTTCCCTGCGCATCTCCCAGATGACTGAGGGAAAGACTACCTGGACAGGACAGCTCTTCGATCTCCAGAAAGAGAGAAGTTATCCCTTGCAGATGACTTTCGAGGATGTTATCTTCGATTCAGTATATGTGGTCGCTGTGGGGGACATCATCACTTTGAGAGTCAGCTATCGGGAAAATGCCCCTGCACCCTCCCAGGAGCGAGTGGTGAAAGCTGCCTCTGAGAAGGAGACAGTGGATCAAGCTTCAGTTCTGATTATCGGTGAATTAGGTGCAGTCATCTTTCTTGTTTTCTTTGCAGCCCACCGGGTTCTCCATTCAAGGTCAAAATCTGAAGATACTCCATCTACCCAAATTCCCCGCCCTGTAATGGGCTTTCACGATTCATGGCAGCCCGGAATACCTCGACAGGAGGAGGACGCAGATCTGGAGTTGCTGGAGCACATAAGGGAGCTCGAAAGACTCAAAGAGACGGAGATGCAGCGCAGATTAAGGAGGAGAGTAGATGAAGAAGACAATCTGGGGCTGGACTGGATCTAGATAGGAATCAAAAAATAGAGACTGGAAAAGATGAGGATATGACTGGATATACTTAGATAGGAACAGACTCCTTTTCCAGAAAACCCAGTTCTTTCTCCGAAAAAGCTTCAGGATCCAGAGGTATGAGCAGAATGCCTCCATGACGCGAGAGAACTTCTCGAATGATGTAAAGCTGCTTCAGAACCTGGTCAAACCTGTTGTGAACGATCAAGTATTCGATACCATCAAGAAGAATGACTGGATCCTTCTGGTTTGATACAGCCTCACTTATCAAGTAGACCAGCTTGTGCAGCTGTGTGGGATAAATGACATTCTCTTCTTCTTTTTGACTCAGCCACAGTGCAGTGATCCGGTTCAGGTTGTATGCAGCTTTCACCCGCGGAGGATTTCTTCTGGTTATGAGGAGACCTTCAGCATTCCGGTCCACCACATCTGCAAAAAGGGCATAGGAGCGCTCCACATTTTTTCCTTTGATCAAGTACATGTTGCCTCTTTTGAGCTGTGGTTTCTCTACATCCTGCTCTTCCTGTGGAGAGAAGTACTTTCCCAATTTGAATCCAGCAATCATCAAAAAGGATATAAGCAGGAGGAAAGAGACTCTCCAGTAATCAGAACTCTTCTCCAAATCTACCATAGCTTTCAAGACCACCTTTTTCATCCTCCTATACGTCCAGCGTTGCCTCTCTTGCGTACTGTTGAATGAATCTCCGTCTGGAATCCACATTGGAACCCATGAGGATATCGAAGATTCTGGAAGCTCTTTCAGCGTCTTCTACTGTCACTTTGCGGATGGTACGTGTTTCAGGATTCATGGTTGTCTCCCACAACTGGTCGGGATTCATTTCACCCAATCCCTTGTACCTCTGAATCTCTGCGCCTGAACCGATCTCGTTCAGTTTCATCTGTAGTTCTTCATCGCTATATAAATAGTATTCTATCTTCCCCTTGGTCACTCTGTAAAGTGGTGGCTGGGCAATGTAGATCTTCCCATGCTCCAGTAAGAGCCTCATGTACCGGTAAAAGAAGGTGAGCAGCAAGGTCCGGATGTGTGCTCCATCCACATCTGCATCTGTCATGATGATGATCTTGCTGTAGTTCAGGTTCTCTGAGGAGAAAGTTTTTCCAAATCCAGCTCCCAAAGCCTGGATCATGGCCAGGATCTCCTCATTTTTCAGGATTCTGGACTCTTTCGCCTTTTCCACATTCAGGATCTTTCCTCTCAGGGGCAAGATGCTCTGGAAACGTCTGTTTCTAGCCTGTTTGGCACTGCCCCCTGCTGATGGTCCTTCTACCAGAAAGATCTCACACAGTTCAGGGTCAGAAATGGAACAGTCAGCAAGCTTTCCAGGCAGAGAAGAGGTATCCAAAGCACTCTTCTTTCGGGCCAGCTCTCGAGCCCTCCTGGCAGCTTCTCTTGCTTCTCTGGATTTTAAAGATTTTTCCACAATAATTCTGGCCACATCTGGAGTCTCTTCAAAGTATTCACACAGTTTGTCGTAGACCACTGAATCCACCAATCCTTCAACCTCTCTGTTCGAAAGTTTGATCTTGGTCTGAGCTTCAAACTGAGGATTCGGAAGCTTTATTGAGATGACTGCTGTCAATCCTTCTCTGACATCGTCTCCTGAAAGCTTGATAGTGTCCTTAACATTCTTCTTTGCATAATTGTTGACAGCTCTGGTCAGGGCAGCCTTGAATCCACTCAGATGAGTCCCTCCCTCAATCGTGCGGATTGTGTTCGCATAACTCAGTGTGTTCTCTGCATATCCTGAAGTGTACTGGAGGGCTGCCTGTATCAGTATATCATTCTCTTCTCGTTCAATATA
This sequence comes from uncultured Thermococci archaeon, assembly GCA_964516825.1. GTDB lineage: Archaea > Methanobacteriota_B > Thermococci > Methanofastidiosales > SZ-28-30 > SZ-28-30. The sequence goes on along the minus strand of CAZFAR010000061.1, from coordinate 8,348 downwards.
GATGGGCTGGTGCAGAAGCTCTTTGTTTTCATTCAGATGTTCCACCAGAGCAGATATTCCCCCCCCATAGGAAAAAGTTCTGGTAATTGAGGTTCTCTCATCCTTCAGAGTAATGGTCAGTCCCTTGTTCAGGTACGCTAGCTCTTCCAGACGTACTGACAGGGTGTTGAAATCGAACATGATAACATCAAAGATTTCAGAATCAGGCAGAAAAGTCGTTTCTGTCCCTGTCCCTACAGACTCTTCTATGATTTCGACACTTGTTACCGGGACTCCTCTCTCATACCTCTGGTAGTGTAGGTGACCATTTCTTTTCACTTTCACTTCCAGCCATTCAGATAGAGCGTTTACCACAGAAACACCTACACCATGCAGACCACCTGATACTTTGTAGACCCGGCTGTCAAACTTTCCCCCTGCATGCAAAGTGGTCATCACAATTTCCAGGGCAGGTCTCTTGTATTCTTCTATGACCTCTACAGGGATTCCTCTTCCATTATCAGTAACAGTAATACTGGAATCTCCGTGCAGGACTACCTGAATGCTGTCGCATGCCCCTGCCAGAGCCTCATCTATACTGTTGTCCACCACCTCGTACACTAGATGATGGAGTCCTCCTTCATCAGTAGATCCAATGTACATGGCAGGTCTCTTGCGAACTGCCTCTATCCCTTCCAAGACCTGGATATCTTCAGCAGTGTAGGTCTCCATGCAGTGTTTTGGAGCTAACCCTTTATAAGCTTTCCAGACAACAATGCCCCTCTGTTTATCGGTGGTTATTTTGAATCTATAAGAATTATGATTTTGCACTTTTTCTTAAATGTTGAAGTCCTTTCAATAGATGTTCAAAGAAAATAAAATGACAAGTTGTTCAATAGTTCCTAATCCACTACTTTTGCTTTCACGATTTCAACTCTACGCAGTGGATAGACGTCTTTCGCATTTCGGAACGAATCAGAAGCTACTTTGCTGAGAAATAGTTCCTGTATGAACTGCTCCAGAGTTAGATGGGCAGCAGACTCAATGATACTCCTACTGATAGCTTTTCTGAGGGCAGCTTCCTGCTGACTCGTAGTCGTGCGGTAGCACAATCCGGCTGCAGTCACTCGCGCTTTCTTTCCATCTTTGGTAGTAATATCAGTGATAGCTTCCACCTTGGTGTTGCGTCTTCTGATCTGAGCTCTCAGGTACGATCTGGAAACCTCATGACACACAAATTCAGTCTGGGCCTCATTACCAGTGATTTCATTTATCTTGAAGTAGAGTTTGATATGACTCTTCTTGAAATCACCACTCAGATCCTTTCCACTGACATCTATGGTTCTGCCGATCAGCTTGCTTGAATCATCTGCAGGAGTCTCTCCTATGTGCTGCTTTCCAAACATGGGGGGTGCGTAGATGTCGTACCATTGTTTGGATTTCCATGGGTCTTTTTTTCGAACTTTTGCTATAGAATCACCTTGACAAAACATAGAAAATGCGTGCCTTTATAAGGCTTATGCTCTGATTGGGGTTGTCCAATAATTGCCACACTTCTGATTTGAATGGGTTAAAGCCTAATACTATGGTTAAATTTAAAAGGAGACTCTGACTTTCTTGGGTCAACTATCTTATGGGGCACTAAGATGAGGCAGATTGTTCACAAACAGGTCAATTCTGTTACACGTGTAACATAAATGGCCTGATTTTCACCATATTTTATTGACAGTAATTACTCTCATTTCAGATTACCAGAATAACAGGATTGACATTTAACATCGTAAATGCTGTATTCTCGGCAATTTTCGCGACCAATAAACTGGTAGTCATGAACTATTAAGAAGTAATTGCAACCGTTTCCTCCGTTTTCAGATAGAGAAAAGAACTCCCGAAACGGAGAACACTGATAGTGTAGAGCATAATGCGAAGCGTCGAAGCGAGACCCAATACTCCTGTCAAGTACTCTGCCACTGCACCTGCAATCAAACTGGAACCAAAAGAGAGCATTCCAAAGACCAGGTTGTTTATTGCAGTGTAGGAAGCCCGCTTTTCCTCGTGAGCACAATCCAGAATATATGTATTGACAGCCACAGTACCTGCACCCATGCAGAATCCTCCAAAGAATGATGCTGCCACCAAGTACAGCCAGTGATCAGCCTCAGCATAGAGCAGAGTCACCATGAACAGAGGGAAGTTGAAGAGGAACAGAGACTTTCTTCTCCCAATTCTGTCAATGAGCGGTCCTCCATACTTCTGGGATACTGCACTAATGAACATGTGAGCTGCCCAAATAACAGACATCTGAAATTTGGTTGCATCAACGATCTTCACGGTAACAAAGGCGAACAAAGGCCAGGCTAAAGCCATGGTCCCTCTGTAAATTCCATTAATCTGCAAGAATTTCTTGAACCTTGTATCGTTTGAGATTGCCTCCTTAAGGGTGATATCTGTTGTGGCTGGCTTCATCTGTTCAGCAATCCTCTGGGAAGACGCTGCAGCCAGTAAGAAGCAGAAGACAGCAACGATGAACGGAATCATGTACTGTTTCAGCTCATCCTGAACAAAGCTAGAACAATAACCAACAAAGAGGATGGCAAAAACAGCTGCAACAGTGCCAAATGCTGTCACCTGGCCAATGAAGCTTCCCCTGGTTCTCCTGACAGTGTAATCACCTAGAAGGGCATTCCAGACAGGAATGATCATCGAGCCAATCAGAGACTGGACAATGACAATAATGATCAGGGTTATTGGGGAGGAAATCCACAAGAAGCTCAACGTTGTCACTGCATAGACAGAAAATCCGTACAAGAGAAACTTCCTTCTTCCTCGTTTGTCTGAAAGTGAACCCCAGAGTAACTGGAGCAGGTTTTCACCCAGATTCCGTACACTGACCAGTATAGACTGCAGAAAGGGAGTGGTGCCTAATGCTACAGCAAAGTAGTCCAGATAAGTAGTGAGGGTGCTTATTCCTATCGTATATCCTGCAACAGTCGTATACACTGGTTTCTTGTTCACCCTCCGTTCTCCATGAGAGTGTTTAAAAAGCTTGTGTCACCATATGTCTGCTATTGGACTCAAGCTGTCTTCCCAGAGCTATCTTCTCAGGAATAGTGAAAGTGGACAATCCAAAAATCAAAAGAGAAAGAAGGGAGAGTCTAAGCCCACTTTTCCTCTTCTGCCCAATACGGCTTATTAACGTATGAATACGCATGGTGAGCTGCTATTGCACCGTGAGCTGCTCCCACGATTATCAGCTTGAAACTGCCTTCTACAATGTCTCCTACTGCAAATATTCCTTCTACATTAGTCCTCTGAGACGTGTCTGTGATGATGTATCCTCTCTTGTCTGCCCTTATTCCCAATTTGTCAAAGATCTCACTGTTCGGTACCATACCGACACTCAGAATGATAGAATCCACATCGAGTTCGAGGGTCTTGTTCTCCTTGTTGTTCCACAGAACCGCTTTTTCAACTTCGTTCTCTCCTTCAATTTTCTCCAGTTCCGTATTCAATAGAATGTTGATCTTTGGGCTCTTCTCCATCTTTTCGACATTTTCGTCTACACCTCTGAACATGTCTTTACGATGAGCAACGGTGATTTCCTGAGCCAAATCCACTAGATCTAATGCTGCATCTATTGCAGTGTCTCCTCCTCCTACAACTAGAACCTTCTTATCGATGAAGTCTTCTGGATGAGTAACGTAGTAGTAGACACCTTTGTCTTTCTTGTTGAATTTCTGTTCTCCTGGAATTCCCAGTTCACGAGGCCTGATTCCTACTGCAATTACTACAACTTTCCCCTTGTACACATTGCCTTCCTGCGTCTTCACTCTGCGATCATTAGTAATTTCCACAGCTCGTTCGTTTTTCATTTCAATCTTGGAAGCTCGGGCTTGCTTCAGCCATCTCCTTACCAGTTCTACTGCCACAATTCCATCTGGAAATCCTGGGTAGTTAGGAATAATCTTGTTGGGATATAATGTGGCCAGGAGGCCTCCCCAGGTTCCACCTTCCAGCATGAGGACATCCAGCTTCCGGTCTGCGCACATGATTCCTGTTGTGAGCCCTGCAGGCCCTCCTCCAACGATGATGACATCATGAACTTTCTGTTCTGTCATAGTAACACCTGTTCGTTATTTTGTATTCACCTTTTAAATGTTGTGGAATCAGTTCATATCAGTGTATCGTTCCCTCAATTTCTTGAGATCATTCTTTTTACTTTTGTAAAGAGAAGCACGGAAGTGTTTACTTACGTAAATGAGATTTCCGGAAATATGAAGAGCATGAGAGCAATTTGGAGGTTGTTCCGAAATTAGAAATGCTGGAATTATCTGTCACTGATCAGAAGCTTCACGTACTCTTCAATGTCTGTGAATCTCTCGATGCTGAAGGTAGCATCAACCACCTCTTTCATACGGTTCTCTGATAGCTGTCTGGATGAATTGGCTTTGAATTTGGAGACTAACTCCGCATCAGTCATGGGGTATCCTGCACTTCCTTTGGCAAAGTCTTCCTGTCTTCTGTACTTTCTATCTTCTGTCATGATGGTACATACGGCACGCTTCACTCTGGGGAACAGTGCATCGATTTCAGGGTTGGAAACAACCTTTATTTTTCGGATGAGCTCCCTCACCAGTGGATCATGCAGAGCTTCTTCTTCAAAATCTGATGGTAAGACACTTCCCTTCGCCACTGCCACAGCAATGCAGTAAGGAAGTGAATGATCTGCCGTCTCTTTTGTGGTAGGGCTGTACTTTGAAGGGTCAGAAAGAATGTCTGCGCCACGGGTAGTAGTTTCAATGAGAATCCCTGTGACATTTCGGGGATTGATCTCATTCTCTTTCATGAGAGCGAGAGCAGCTGTAATGGGTTGATGTGTGAGCGCTTCTGTAGGGAAGGCCTTGTATTCGCATTCAGTAATCAGAAACTTTGCACCTAGATCCCTGATGAGAATTTCTGGATCCCACTTCACACTTTTTAAAACTTCAAAGAGTCCTTCTTTCCCTTCGAGGACTTTTACTGGTCCTGTGTATCCTGTCTGAGCCAGCACCGCTGCCCTCATGCCTGCTTCTGCAGCCATTGGATCTGCAGTGTTCTTCATGTTGGTCAAAGCACCTGCAACAACGCCACCAAGCGTGAAGTGGGAGGACCCACTTATACCAACAGCTGCTACCATCTGCTCCTCTGTTAATTCTAACATCTTTCCTGCAACAATTGGGGATACAAACTGGGTCAGTGTAGCATGATGCCATCCCACCTCTCTCACTCCTGGAGATGCCGCCAGGCACCATCTCATCTCCAGTTCATAGGCAATAACAATAGCAGTGATCAGGTCTTTTCCTGAACATCTCTTGTATTCACCAGGACTCAGAGCTGCAGGGATGATATCTGAGGGATGGGAGGGATCCTGCTTCCAGTAGATGTCATTGTAGTCCAACGCCCGGATCAACAAAGAGTTCATCAAGACTGCATTAGGCATGTTGGTTCTGTCTCCGTATCCTATGATCGTGGCCTGTTCATGGCCTCCAAGAGCTCTTATGAACTGGAGAGCACGGTCCATGTCTTCATTTCCTACTGCAGCCAGAGCACAGCCGATGCTGTCCAAGAGAAATCGTTTCGCCTCTTTCACTGCTTGCGGAGGAATATCCTTGTACTGCAGGTCTAAGGCAAATTTTGCCATGTGATGAGTGATCGATTCCATGATGATACCTCCTCTTGCGGGATTTTTCACCCCTTCAAGCACTCGAAGTGAACGAAATCGCAGTGATGTATGATGATGGCCTCAGGAATTCTCTTGACCGTATCCCCTTCCTTGGAGTGGGCGACGATAATGTGGACAATCTCTGGAGGGAGGCTTTCTTGAGCTGCTACCACAGCACCTGACAAAGGATGTCTGAGAAGGTCTCCGTGTCTGCTCTTCACCACTCTTCCTCCTTTTCTTTCGTATTCCAGAAGTTTTCCCACATCATGTAAGAGGCCTCCAGCCACAATGTAGTCCATGTTAATGGCAACAAACTTCTGCATAATCTCTCCCAGTTTGATAGCCATATCAGTTACAGCTCTTGTGTGCTCTGCAAGGTCGAGATCTGTGTCGATTAAGAGAGTAAAGGGTATTCCATCAAAGGTATCCCATCCTCCAGTTTCTGCTGTTTTCAGAAACGTCTGGATGACACCTTTCTTTATCATTGGGTCTCTTATCATATCAATCTGAGGGAACGTCTTCTTCAGGTATTGTTCATCCATGATGATTCCTCCAAATTTCTGTACCTTCTCATATTCGGGCATTGACATATATAAAGATTTACGTACAGAAATGAAGAGAGAGACATGAATAACGAGTTCATGGCACGATTCACGATTTCTGCGACTCTTATGTCCATGTCGATATTGGTTTCTTTAACCTGCCTTTTCACTCTTTGATTTTCTGAAGATAAAAAGAAAGAAAAAAAGATATAGTATTCCGCTGATTACTTTGGTCTTCTGCAAATCATAGAAGCAGCTAGCATACCTGCCAGTAGGACTGTGCCAAGACAGAACCCACCATTTTCTGGGGGCGGTGTAGTTGTTGGAGGGAGAGTTGTTGGAGGCGGTGTAGTTGTTGGAGGGAGAGTTGTTGGAGGCGGTGTAGTTGTTGGAGGGAGAGTTGTTGGAGGCGGTGTAGTTGTTGGTAGTGGCATTCCAGGTGGTCTCAAATACAATAAACAGCTCCTGGGAGACTCACTGCCAGCAATGCCTCCTAATTGGGTGAACCAGCCAATAAAAGTATCAGTCCGATGAGCTTCGTTCAACGTTCTGTAGTACAGTGGGCAGTAGGCCACTTCCTCGACGATGATCTTCTGGGCTTTCCAGGCAGCATCAATCAGATCGTCTCCAGATCCTGCATGCAGAGTTCCGATAATTTTTCGTGGCGAACTCTTGTGAACTCATTTATTCTGTTACACGTGTAACATAAATGGAATACTCATGTTCTAACCTCGAGAGATGAGATCAACAGTTCAGATCCTGCAAAAAACATTTATATACAAACCCGAAGAAAAACTATGTCAGAAACGAGACTGTTCCTCATACTTGTACTTCTTGTAGCCTCCTGTATCAATCAACCTGGACCTCAAAGAGAGTCTGGGACCAGTCTACCACACCCACGAGATATAATGAGTGCAACCCAGAGGAGCATCTACACCCTGGATGGGGAATGGGAGCTCCTCACTGTGAAGGGCAGCCTGGATGTAAGGCAGACCAAAACAGCAAGAGGATGGGAAAAAGTACAGGTGCCCCACTTTTTATGGGCAAGGGAGAACCTCCACAGAGCATGGTACAAGTGCACATTCGCTGGCTTCGAAGCATTCAGAATGACAATTGCCTTTGAGAGTGTCAATTTCAGATGCGTAGTATATGTGAATAACCAGTTTGCAGGAGAACATACAGGGGGATACCTCCCCTTTGAGATTGATATCACTGAATATGTAAAAGACACAAATGAGCTCCTCATCGGGGTGGAAGATGTTTCTGCCGTTCTCACTGAGGGCAAGATTCCTGACCTCGTGGAGGGTGCACCTGACAGCATCTTGTACCCTGTAGGAAGTGGATTCCACATCTTTGGGTTGTGGCAGTCAATCTACATTAAGACCTATCCATCTGTATGCATTGAAGATATTTTTGTGAAGACATCTTACAGAACCCAGAGCATTGAATTGGATATTACTGTAACTAATCTGGATACTGCAGAAAAGACATTGAAGATTGATAATCAGATCCTGAACGAATTCTCGTTTCCAGAAGAGGAAATTGTAGTAAACCCTTCAGAAACAAAAACTATCAGTATAAAAAGAGAATGGAAAAACCCATTGTTATGGTCTCCTGAAACTCCCCATTTATACTATGTGGAAACATCTCTTGTGGATGGAGAGAAAATCATAGATTCGGTAAAGACGAGATTCGGGTTCAGGGAGTTCTGGATTGAAAATGGACAGTTTGTCCTCAACGGTGTACCTCTGCATCTGAGAGGTTCTTCGAAACACTTGCTAGGAGATCCTTGGACAGGAGATCACAGAAAAGATGCAGAAGAAACTATCAAGAGGGTGAAAGCAGTCCATTCAAATGCACTCCGATTGCACGCTAATCCGTACCCTGAAGTCTTTCTGGATACAGCAGATGAACAGGGTATCCTGATCATTGATGAATCTGCTCTGTGGTGTCTATCTGATCAGTACAGATTAAGAGAAGATGAATTCTGGATAAATGCACAGGAACACACAGAAACATTGGTAAAAAGAGACAGAAATCATCCTTCTTTAGTCATATGGTCTGTGGAGAATGAAATCCTTCTGTGCGGGGGAACTCGTGTTGAGAGATGCGAATCTGAGCTCGTC
>CAZFAR010000060.1:0-12300 GCA_964516825.1 uncultured Thermococci archaeon | reverse complement strand
CTGATAGCTCTTTTCAGTTATGCTGAATATCTGAATGCTGAAAAACTGTTACTTGGCCTTCAGAATTACGGATTGCTGGGATTATTTATTGCGACAGTACTGGCCAATGCATCAGTTCTTGTGATCATCCCTATTGATTTTGTCTTTTTCGCGCTAGGCAGAATTTACAATCCAGTGATTCTGGCTTTTCTCATCGGGATTGGAGCAGCAATTGGGGAAATGACTTCTTATATTGTGGGTATGGGAAGCCTTGAAGCAATTAAAAGGACTGGAAAGATCAAAGAGGAGAAAATTGAAGAAATGAAAAATAGAATAGGAAAAAAAGGAATGATCATTATTTTCTTAGGTTCGATGACTCCATTTCCTTTCGATCTAATAGGAATTGCCGCAGGAATGCTCCACTACAATATCTATAAATTCTTCATAGGGACAGCACTGGGAAAAATAGTGCGATACGGAATCATCGTATATGCTGGCATCTTTGGGCTTGAAATTATTCAGAGGTCTATTCTGTGAGAGGGCTTAACAGTGGGAAAAATGTAGGAGAAGTCCATTTTTTCTTAGGAATATATCAGAAATGATATGAATGATGTTACACGTGTAACATGCAACAGAAGTGAAGAACCGAGATAACCTTATAAGGAGAGAGGAGAGTCTTCACTATGAGTTCAGGGACACCAACAGCTCCAAGAATTGTTGCATACTTCTTTCTAGCAATACTTGGCCTGGCTTTCTGTTCTCTGTTCAGCCCTCTAACCTTTGGAACAGTACAGGAGATTCCCCAGTCTCCGTCATGGGGAGACCCGGTCTTTGTCCACGGGGTACCTGTCATACGGGTTCCTTCCTTCGTTGTGGATTCTTATGGAAACGTCCACATAGTCTATTGTGACAAAGTGGGTGACCTTCTCGACGTCTTTTACATAACAGTAAAGGATGGAGTCTGTTCTGAGCCAGTTAACCTGACCGGATATCCATCCCTGAAAGAATCAGTTGTTGTTGCCATGGATTCTGCAGGTATACTGTACACAGCATTTCTGGACAATAGAATGGGGAGATGGCAGGTCTTCCTATTGAATGTGAATGATAGTCATCTGATTCAGATCACTGACACTGATACCCACAAGGAAGATGTTTCCATTACAACAGAAGGGAACAAGGTTATTATCACCTGGACTGCCCTCGAGGAAGGAATACCCAGAGTATTTCTGGCTGTCATAGACTCTGGAAATATCCTGGTAAAAAAATGCATTTCTCATAACTATCCGTCTACAAAGTCCTCTGCTGCAGCCGATGAAGAGAGAATACATGTTTTTTATCTGGAAAAACACGTCTACGATCATATCATGTATGCTCAATTCAATTTTTCGGGAGAATCTGTAGCTGTTCATGACCTGGGTGAATGTATCCATCTAGATCCTGTCATGCTCGGCATTTTCAAGGGACCTCAGTTTGTAGGAAATGATAGAATAGCATGTGTGTGGTCCGATGCACGGACAGGATCCCAGAATTTGTACTACACTGAATTGAAAAAGACTGGTGAAATAACGAGAGAACCTGAGAAGCTGACTCAATACAGTGCAGGAGTATGGTCATGGATGCCTTCAGTGGCAGACCAGAATGGGATCATCCACATCGTGTACGTGAATAATGGATTTGGAACCCGGCTCTTCCATGCAAAGATTAAAGATGATTATGAGGAACTGGGAACAGTCACTTCCAGGACTGAGAGAGCTACTGCACCCTCTTTAGTCTGTGATGATAAAGGATTTCTGCACTGTGTCTATGTGAGATTCAGGGGGGACAGGAATTATGATTTAGTGTACAGGAATACTTATCCATCAGAAAAGAAGGAAATTCCTTTTTCAGAAAGAATGGAGGAATCCTCAATTCGTTATTTGTATTCTTTCATACTCTCTTTTCTGTTCGCTTTTCCTTTGACAGTTGGATATAACTTTGTTGGGATGGTCTTGCTGGTAGTTGGGTTCTTCGCATTTCGTTTCTTCAAACCCAGGAACATCTTTAAAAAAGTGAAAGGATACGAATATTATGTACTGATTTTGTGCATTTCTGTCTTTTTCTTGCTTAGAGGAATTGTTGAATATTCCTTTCTGGCTCTTGTTGTCTATGAAAGGTCATTTGTCTTTTATGGAGTTGTTCTGAGTGCTGGGGCATCTCTTTTCTTCAAGTACCTTTTGAGAAATCGATTTGACCTCGAGACCCGAATCTTGCTGAGTGGTCTACTCTTCCTGTATTCTTATACATTCTTCCTGTTGCTGCCTATTATTCCTCATATCTGACTCCTGCATACAATTCATTGTAGAAAGTGTACAAAACACTACAACCAACTATGGGCACACTCCAGTCACATGACCTTGAAGCTGAAATTCCTTATGGAATCTGCACAAGCTGAGGAAAAGAATCTAGCTCGAATTCTCTGCAAATTTTCCAGTTCTCACCCTCTTTCTGAGTCAATAAGCAGATTGTATCAAAAGTGATGTGTGAAAATCGTCTAAACATTCTGTGGAAAATACGTACCAGTCTATCGTGGTTATTCTCTGTATAGGGATCCAGAAGTGTAAAATGTGGAAATCTTCCTCAGCCTCTACAAGGTTGTGAGCTCTCACATCATATCCCACAATCTGGGAGCCTAGACGATAGAATTCACTCTCTTTGGGAGGAACGTAATACACGGCAAATCTTGGCATGGTGAACCCTCCTTGTATTTTCACTTTTATTACGTGTGTTATAGGTTTAGACATGTAGTCATATAAATCTATTGATGAACGATTTTTCCATACCCCTATTCAATTTCCTCAATTTCACTAAGTTTTCGTGACGACAACTGCTGTTATTCTATATTCTTGGATAGGTGGCTATGACATCATGTTTCATGCTGAAGCCTACAGAAACAGAGGGAATGCTTATTCTAGCAAAGGAGAACTTGATCTGGCAACAAAGACTATGAAGAAGCTCTAAGACTGAAGTTCTATAACTTGGGAAATAAGAAGAACGAACTGAAAATCTCATTTCATCTTCTTGATGGCTTCACTTATTTCCTCTACTGACGCTTCCTCTTCTATGGTGGACAGATCTCCCAGTTCTTCCGACATCCACAGAGCCTTCATAACCCTTCTCATGATCTTTTGGCTGCGCGTCCGCGGCAGCTTGTTCACGAACTCGATATTCTTGATGACCACGATGGGTCCCATAGTATCTCTGACATGCTGGATCAATTCTTTCTTCAACGCTTCAGAGGGTTCATAATCGGAACGGAGCACTACAAAAGCACATGCTACCTCTCCCCGCAACTCATCAGGGACACCAGATACTCCCACTTCCACCACTGCAGGATGTGAGATCAATGCATTCTCTATTTCAATAGTACCAATTCGATGGGCTGCAATCTTGATGACCTCATCAGATCTTCCCACAAAGAAAATGTATCTGTCCTCATCCGTGTAGGCAGCATCTCCTGAGTAATACACTTTCCTACCTGTGAATCTTGTCCAGTACTCCTCGAAGTATCTCTCTTCATTCTTCCACAATGTGGGCGTTAATCCGGGGAATGGATTCCGTACTACCATGACTCCCTTTATTCCATGAGGCAGCCGCTCCCCTGTCATCCCATCGACTATATCGACTGCCACTCCAGGGACAGGCAGCCCGGCTGATCCCGGCTTCACAGGCACCATACCCAGTCCATAAGGATTAGCAATTAAGGGACCAGAGGTTTCCGTCTGCCACATGTGGTCGATAACTGGGATCCTGTTTTCAAAAACTTCTATCTGGAGCCATTTCCATACAGCAGGGTTCAGAACCTCCCCTGCACAGAAAACTCTCTTTACACTGGACAAATCATGGGTTCGGGCCTCTTCTATGCCAAGACGCATCAGTCCTCTCACTCCTGTAGGAGAAACCCACCAAGCTGTTGCCCTGTTCCTTTCAATGATGTCCCACCACATATCTCTTCTCGGATAGTCAGGTGCCCCTTCATAGAGCACTGAAGTGCATCCAGCCAGGAGGGGACCATACACGTTGTAGGAATGACCAACGATCCAGCCAATGTCAGAAGTGCAGAACCACACATCAGTGTCCCTCATTCTGTAGATCCACTTTCCCATAGAGTACACGTACACCTGGTATCCTCCATGATTCTGAACAGTAACTTTGGGTAGGGCCGTAGTTCCAGATGTTGGAAGCATGAAAAGAGGCTCATTTGACTCCATTCTTTCAGCACGTGGATTCTGGCCTTTTCCCAGTTCTAAGAACTCTTCCCAGTACAGATCTCTTCCTTTCTTCATGGGAAGTTCTTTCTCAGGATTGGTCTTTAAGACTACAACCTTTTTGACCTGGTCGGGTACCATCTCCAGGGCTTCATCTACTGTGGTCTTCAGAGGGATTGCTCTCCCTCTTCTTAACCCTTCATCCTGTGTCAAAAAATACTGTGAATCAGAAATAGTAATCCTGTCTGCCACTGCTTTTGAAGAAAAACCGGCAAAGATCACCACGTGAATGGCACCAATTCTGGCACAAGCAAGCATGGATAGAACAGATTCAATCCCCATGGGCATGTATATAGCAACAGGGTCACCCTTTTTTACGCCAAGGCCCCGCAATGCTGAAGCATACTGGTTCACCTGAGAGAGAAGCTGCCCATAGGTGAGGACTTTCACCTCATCTCTTTCACCGCTTTCATAGATGAATGCTGCTCTTCCTGCTCTTCCCTTCTCCACATTCTTGTCCACACAGTTGTAGCAGATATTGGTTATCCCCCCTGCATACCATTTGAAGGTCGGACCTTCCCAGGAGAAGGTCTTATCCCACTTTCTGAACCAATGTATCTCCTCTTCTGCCTTGAGTGCAGCGTTCTCCCAGAATGATTCGAAATCCTCCTCCCCCCATTTCATGAATGTTTCCACATGAGGGGGGACCATGATCATCTTCATGTTCTCGTCCATTGGTGATTCCTCCTTTCTGTATTTCTGGAGTTTTGCAGAAGGTACCATACCTACCTTATATCTTCCATGAAAAACCAGAGTCGGTGAGGGGTGTATCACCTCTTGTTGACACTTGGTCAATGAGTATCTTTATGAGCTTTTTAATCTTTCCCATGGTAGTCTTCTCCTTTCCATAAAGGTAGGGTTCATTGTTGTTGAGCATGTGATATATGGTAGTGCCAGTTTGCGGGCTATAGCAACGTAAGCCTTCTGTTTTGCTCTCTGAGAGCTGATACGGTTGAATTTCTCCTTCCAGAGAGAAATGGACTATTTCTGGCAGAGAGAACAATCTGAAGTCAAATATAGCTCTCTCCTGAGATGTACGCGCGTGTTCTTTCATCTTTTGGATTTTCAAAAATATCCCTTCTCTCACCATGTTCAATTAATACTCCAAGAAAGATGAATCCCACGTAATCTGCAAGCCTTCGCGCTCTCCTCAAATTGTGGGTAACCAGAACGATAGTATACTCCTTTTTGAGTGCAGATAGGGTTTCTTCAATCTTTTGGGCAGAAAAAGGATCCAGAGAAGAGGTGGGCTCGTCACAGAGAATCACTTCAGGAGAAACTGCCAGGCATCGTGCCAGACACAATCTCTGCTGCTGTCCTATAGAGAGAGAGGAGGCAGGATCCTTCATTCTGTCTTCAACCTCTTCCCACAGTCCTGCTGCTTTCAAATTTCTCTCCACAATCTCATTCAAGATCTTCTTCTTTCGTATGCCATGAATCCTCGGACCGTAGGCTACATTATCGTAGATTGACATGGGCAGAGGGTATGGTCTCTGAGCCAGTAATCCCATTTTCTTCCTCAGTTCTGTGACATCAATTCCGGGATCATATATGGATACCCCATCCAGTAAAACAGTTCCCGAGACTTTTGCATCGTCCTGCAGTTCTATCAACCTGTTTAGAGACCTCAAGAGTGTTGTCTTCCCGCAACCTGATGGGCCAATTATTACAGTGATCTTGTTATGCGGGATCTCGAGATTGACGTTCTTCAGGACGAGATGATCACCGTATGAAACTCTCAAGTTCTCTGTCTTTATGTGGCAAGTAATATCACCTGACAACATATTTTGAAAACCTCCTTACTACGAGCCTCGACGATGTGGTGAGCAGCAGAATGATGACCAGAAGGATCAATGCAGAGGCATATGCTCTCTCCTGAACTTCAGGGAAGGGAGTCCCCAGCTGGAAAAACACTGCAAGGGGAAGAGAAGCTACAGGATCAAAGAGAGAATATGGTAGGTGATCCGTATATCCTGCAGTAAACAGAATGGATGCAGCATCGCCAATCCCTCTCCCAAAAGCAAGAATGACTGCACTCAGCATGCCTGGCAGGGCCTGCCGTGAAACAATTTTGAACATGGTTTCAAACCGTGTGGCCCCCACTGTAAAAGAGGCTTCCTTCAGCTGGAGGGGAACCATTTTCAGTACCTCATCCATAGCTCTCACCATGATGGGAAGCTCCAGCAATGTCAATGCGACAATACCTCCTAGTAACGATGCACGCAATCCTAGATACAGCATTATTGTAAACCCAAAGACACCATAGATGATGGATGGAACACCCCACAGAACGTCTAGAGAAAGCCTCACCAGATTTGATGCCCTTGGCGTTAGATACTCTCTCTGAAGGCAGAATGCAATTGGAACGGAAAAGAAAAGAGACAGTGCTGTTGCACCTATTCCCAGACATAGTGAGCCCATTATAGCATTGAGAATTCCTCCTTCCTTTCCGAGGTAGTATCCTCCTTTTGGAGTCTGCGTTATCATGGAAAGACTTAAGGCTCCAGCTCCTTTGTACAGTACCACAAGAATGACTGCAAAAAGACTTCCCAAAATTATTGAAGTCGAAAAGATCATCAGCATCTTAAAGAACTTCTCTTCAATGCGGGCCCATTTCATTTTCTTTCTCCCTTTGATTTCCTTTTTATTTTCTTGTCCGATTTTCATTTCTTCCCTTATCATTGGATTGCCTCCCCTCTCATGAGGATGAGCCGTGCAATGACACTGAAGACCAAGACGACAAAAAGAAGAATCAGAGCACCCAGCAAGAGAGCAGAATCATAGAGAGGTATTGACAGCATTTCCCCATAGTTGTTCGCTATTAAAGCAGTTAAGGGATAGGCTTCATCAAAGAGTGAATGGGGGACTTTCGCCACATTTCCTACCACCATGAGGACTGCCATCGTCTCTCCAAAAGCTCTAGAGAATCCTAGAATGACAGCTGCCACGATCCCTGGAAATGCTTTCTTGAGAACGACCTTCTTCACAGTCTGCCACTGGGTAGCTCCCAGTGCGAGAGATGATTCCCGCGCCTCGTACGGTACACTCTGGATCACTTCTACAGAGACAGCAATAACAATCGGGAAGACCATGATAGCAAGTACTATGCCTCCAGCCAGAACGGAGTATCCTGTGGTGGAAATGCCAGCCATTCGTGCCAGTTCCCGTATGACAGGGACAATGGCAAGAACGCCAAAGATACCGTAAACAACAGACGGTATCCCCGCTAATAAGTCGATCAATGGCTTTGCAGTCTCCCTAAACCGTTTTGGTGCATACTCTGCTAAATAAATGGCACATAATAAACAAATGGGAATCGCCAGTAACATGGCCAGAAATGTCACCCAGAAGGTGCCCATCAGAAAGGGATAAAACCCGAATTCACCTTTCAGAGGGTGCCAGGAATGGGATGTCAGCAGCTCCTGGAGGGACTTCATTTCCAGGATGGGTCGTGATTTCAGGAAAAGGCCCACAGCAATGATGACCACGATTAGACTTGCGAGAACAGTGACAGCGCACATGAGGTTGCTGGAGACATTGTCAATAATCTTCCTCAAGACCATTTCACTCCTCCAGTTTTTCCAGCTGCTCTTGGAGATTGCTTGGGGAGATGTATCCAGTCTCTGATATGTACTGCTGTCCATCAGTCAGAATCCAGATGAGAAAATCTCTTACTAGTCCCTTGGGTTTTCCCTTCGTCACCAGATAAAGGTCACGTGCAGGGGGAGAGGGGTATATCCCATTGATAATAGCATCGATGACCTGAGATTTAGTTTCATAGAAGCTTTCACTCTCATCAATTCTCTTGTCTTGATCCAGATCAATAGGTATGGCTATCACTCCTGGGGCAGGGTATCCAGTAGCTGCATCATAGGCGAAGTTCAAATTAGCATAGCCAATACCATACGAATCATTTGCCACAGCTTCCACTATGCCTGGATCTCCATACACTCCTACTCCTTTGAGATCTTCCTGAGCAAACCCTAGATATGAGGCCCATGTCTGGGCAGCACCGCATGCATCGCTTCGGGTGTAAACCTGTATCTCCTCAGTGATTTCAGGCTTTCCCAGAACATCTCCCCATGTAGTTATTTCCCCTGTAATGTACAGGTTGTAGAATACATCTTTGCTGAATCCTCGTGAAAGAATGTCAGAAATAAAGGGATTGTCCTTGTTGAAAATAGGAATCACTGCATCTTTGGCAACAGCTATGAAGAATGCTCCATTTTCAATCTCTTCAGGGTAGATCTCTCTGGAAACCATTCCTATATCCACCAATCCTCCCAGGACATCTGCCATTCCCTTTCCAGCTCCTCCTGCAGAAATATCTATTCTGATGTCAGGATGTATCTTGTTGTATTCCTCTGCCCATTTCACCATCATGGGGTACAGCGCCCAGGCTCCGGAGATGTTTATGGTCTTAGTTTCCTGGGTAATGCAACCAGGCACAACCACCATGGCTGCTACGGTCAAACACAATACCCTTCTCATTCTACTTGTCATGGGGTAGCCTCCCTTCCAGATCCTCAATCGCTTCCTCTCTCGTTTCTCCTTTTCCGTGTACTTCTTTCAGCCAGGACACATTGGCTTCATTTTCCACATTGAACAGCACTGTAACGTCACCAATCCTAGCTGCAATCCACATACTGATCGCCAACCTGCCTATACGTTTCTGTATGATGCGTTCTGCGTTCCATGCTCTTCAGTGCTATGAACCAGCATAAAAACACAGTGGAAAAAACAGTGTCAAACATGATCAAACATATTCAAATCATAATTAAATATAATTAATTGTAATTAAATATAATTGCATATAGTTGAATGTGATGTGTTTGGTTACATGCGAGTCACTTCAAAACTTGTGAGCTCGATTTGTTACACGTGTAACATCAGCATTCGGTGGATAATCTGAGATAGAATAAGAGCATCATATTTGATTTCTTGGGTTATTGCGGTCAAGGAATGAATTGGGTTTCGTTCTGGAGGTCAGTAGATTCAAACAACTGCATGATTGACGCTATCGGACGAGGCCTTCTCCTATTCGTGTGACTTCCAAGACTTTTTCCCGCCCTTTCTCCTTCAAGATGACCAAATTCTTGAAACGCAGTGCATTGATTCGTTTGCGTGCTGTGTTCCTACTCAGTGAAAGGTCTTTGGTAACCTGCTTCAGATTTGGCTTGACACCTCTCAGATTCTTTTCATAGACGTATCTGAGTATTTCTGCAAGTTCCTCTTCCAATTCAGGTTTTTTCTCCCCGAATGGTCTTGTTTCCTTCTCTATCAGGAGAAGCTCCCGTTCTCCAATGGTCAGTGGATCAATGTGGAGTATTCCTACTGATTTCGTGACATAGACAAGGCTGGATAGTTTCTGGATGAACTGCAGCGTTTTTTCAAACCCCCGTTGAGAGATCAGGTAGTCGAGCCTTTCAAGAAAGATGACATGGTTTCCTTCATGCTCTACGAATTCTTCAATGATCTTTTCGATCACTTTGATACTGGGATAGATGACATTCTCCCCCACCTGTAATCTGCTCATCCACAAAATGGGTACATCAGGAATGGTGTACTCTCTCCTCACCTCATCAGGATGTGTTCGTAGTATGCCGAGCCCCTCGTACCCGCAAGAGAGCAGATCCAGAAATATCTGAAATCCCTTCTTGGGCGTCTCTTCTTTTGTCAGATAAATGGCGCCCCTTTCGATGCCAGAATGCGGTTCAATCCTTTCTGGTTTATGCATGGGCAAAATTGAAGTAAGTCTTTCCCTGCTTATGGTGATGGCAGCTGCTAGTAAGAAGGCAGTCACAAAAGGTATCAAATTGATTTTTACAAATTCCAGAATAATAATGATACTCTCATACTGCTCAGGATCAAAATAGAAGAACTCCTTTACGAAACGAACAAGAGAAAGAATGAAAGCTGAAAAGAGACTCATGGAAAAGAAAAGCCAAACGTGGGATCTTGTCATCCTGTAGTTTCCTACTGCATATACTAAAGATAACAAAAAATTTGCTGTAATAACACCTTTCAAAAAGAGAATAATGTATATTCAATCACCTGCTAGATTCTTATGAGTTAAATAGGCAATGTACAGGAATACAGAGGATGAAATTAAAAGTGATACATGTTCAAGTGTTCCAAAAAAATCCCAGAGCGTATATTCCCCGGCAATGGCAAATACAGTCGAGAGGAGAAAGAAGAAGTAGGCTGAAACTATTTTTCTGTACATCTTTCTCTTCCAGCAGATCTTATAGATGATCAGGAAAGAGAGAACCATAGTAATGAGACCTATCATCTCACCTACTGTGAAATATTCTCCAGACAATACCATGAGAAAATTAGTTTTTTCGGGTATTTAAATCTTGTTCAGGTTTTTGATTCACCGGTGAATACTCGTTTTCGATTGCTCAGCCAGTACCCCAAATTTTTTATACCACATCATCTCTGGGAGGTATGGACCTTATTCTCATAGAGAAATTCATCATTTCCATAGCATTGGGTACACTCCTGGGAACGGAAAGAGAGATATCTCACAAGGAAAGAGGAGAGCAAATGGCAGGCATGAGAACATTTGCCCTGATTGCACTAATGGGAACACTCCTGGCCCATCTTTCTCAAGAATATCCGTACCTCATTGTGGCAGGAGCTGCCGCTTTCATTGCATTGATCATTTCGGGGTACTTGAAGATTGGAACAGAAGATGTGGGAATAACGACAGAGGTGGGCTGCATTATTGCTTTTCTGGTAGGTGTCCTCTGCTACACAGAAACCAGCCTGGCAGTGATGCTCACCATATTCACAGGGTTGATCCTGGCAATCAGGAAGGGTGCTCATCAGCTGGCTGAAAGGATCAGCGAAGAAGAATTGATGGATACCTTCAAATTCGCGTTAATCGCTTTTGTTGTTCTGCCCCTACTGCCAAACAGGACCATTGACCCCTTGGAAGTTCTGAATCCGTACAGGATCTGGCTGATAGTAGTATTTATTTCAGGGATTGGGTTTGTCGGTTACCTTCTGATACGCATGTTTGGTGCCAAGAGCGGGACCGGGATAACTGGTATTCTGGGAGGAGTGGCTTCCAGTACAGCAGTGACTATTACAATGTCCAATCGTTCGAAAGAGATTTCAAGTATTCTTTTCCCTGCATTGTTTGCTGCTACTGTAGCGAATTCCATCATGTTTCTGAGAATTCTGGTCGAAATCCTCGTCATAAGAAAGATATTGATCTTTCAGTTATTGGTACCAATGGTGTCCATGATGGTTACAGGGTTGGCCGCAGCTTTATATTTCTGGAAAAAGGGAGTTTCTGCCAGAGTGGATGTTGAGATAAAGGACCCCTTTACATTGATGCCTGCTTTGAAGTTTGGGCTTTTCTTTGCCTTTGTCTTGATAGCTTCAAAAGCAGCGCTCTTATACCTGGGGGAGGCTGGAGTGTACATTACCAGTGTTGTTTCGGGGCTAGCGGATGTGGATGCTATCACTTTGTCCATGGCTACATTGGCAGGAACAGCAGTTTCACAGGAGGTAGCAGTTGATGCTATCATTCTGGCTGCAATTTCCAATGTCATAGCAAAGACAGGAATGGCGTTTTTCTTTGGTTCGAAAGAGTTCAGGAAGTACATGATGATAACGTCAGCCGTGATCATGGCAGTGGGACTGGTGATGGTTCTGCTCTAGGTTTTTCTCTTATGCTCTATTCCTAAAGCCGCGATCATTCGAGCTTCCTCAAAGGTCTGTATCCAATCATGTACTGTTACACGTGTAACACTCAGCGACTGAAACTTTTCTATGATTTGACACTCCCCATATGCGTAAATGCACAAGATTCAAAAGGTGTACGGAGAGAGTAATTCCGTCTGTGTCGAAGAGTAATTCCGTCTGTGTCGAAAACTTCATATAGGAACGAGCAATACAACATCTCCATGAAAGATTTTCCAAATATCGTCGTAAAAACGATGAATTGTACCAAGATATACCCCAACAACATAAAAGGCGTGGACAATGTCTCGTTAGAAATAAG
>CAZFAR010000059.1:0-12307 GCA_964516825.1 uncultured Thermococci archaeon | reverse complement strand
TATTGACATTCCTACAGATCCCATTGAATTGGATGTGGGGATTTTCGGGAGAGAAGCGAAGCTCCAAGAGTTGTTTGCAGAGCGTGTTGAAATCAAAGGGAGCCCCTTGATAATTCTCAAATTCTCAGAGAACAGTCCGCTCAAGAAGATAGCTCCTCATATCTTCCAGGCATTATTGGCGAGATCTGTATCAGGGAAGGTAGAGTTTACTACGAGAGAATTGACTGAAGAGGTAATGGGAGATATCTGGGAGAATCTGGATGGACAACTCAAGAAAACCTTAAGTAATAAGGTAGGACAATTCCTGAGACGCTGTAGAAATGAGCATCTGAGGCCCTACTTGAGCAAGAGGGAGGAAATCTGGAGGGTCAAAGTAAAAGATCACTGGAAGAGCAGAAAGAGATTCAGTGAAGATTGCCAAGGAATGATAAGAAATCTGGATCAGACATCGCTCTATGATTTCATGTATCGATAGTGACACAAATACTAGGCCCCTCTCCTAGATATGATTGAGTGCTTTCTGGAAAAACCTCGATATCATACTCTAAAGAGATTTATGCGTTCGTAGGCATTGGGAAAGAATTCATGATTCTTCTTTAGGGATGATAACATAGGCTCTCCTTCCAACATATTTTGTTGTGAATCAACTTTTGCACTCGTTACAAGGGACGTGACTCTCCTCTCCTTCCCCGTTTGCAGAGATTTGAAAAAAAGTGTTACACGTCATATCATCTTTAATTCATTCAGTCACAGCTCCACAGGCAATAGTCTCCTCTTATCAAAGGTGGCGGCCATGTCAAACCCTGTTGACTTGAGTTTTTCTGTAACCGGGGAAAATTGAAAAGCAGTATCCTCTGCAATGTGGGCATCTGAGCCCAGAGACACCAGCTCTCCTCCCAGTTCTCTGTACCATTGAATGATGCTTGATGAAGGATAGGTATCCTGACAGTGGTGGCGCAGACCTGATGTATTTACTTCCAGAACCATTTTTTTCTCAATTACGAGCTGCAGGATAGTGCAAATCTCATTTCTGAATTCAGAAGAAGAGTAGAGGCCCCCCCATCTCCTGAAGTATTCTAGATGGCCCACGATATCGAAAATGCCGCTCATTATCATGGTTTTGACTGCTTCAAAATATTGTCGAGGGCTGAATTCAGTGAGAAAATCCTGATTCATAGATATCCCATTTAGTTCATGGATAGATCCAATGATGAAGTCACAGTCCTTTTCTGATACATATCTCCTGATAGAACCTTCCAGATGCGGCTGATAGCCCACTTCTAGCCCACATCGGATGGTAACAGATTCAGGCTCTCGCAGCTCTTCAAGAGTCCTCCAGTAGCCAGGAAAATCAAGGAAGTTGAACCCACGTAGATCGGGATCCAAATCCACATGCTCTGCAAATCCGATCTCTTTCAAGTTCAGCTCCTGTGCAGCATGAACGAACTCGCGAGGGGACGACATACCATCTGCAGAATATGTGGAATGGACATGGTAGTCGATCATGAAATGTTTTGAATTTTTGTGCTTGAAAAAGATTCCCACATTCTCGCTTGCTCCTGATCGAATTTTTCGAATTTCTTACTCTTGCCTAATGTATGCTCTCCAAACCAGAACTTGGGATATCTACATTTTTTGCGAATGGTCTGCGTCTATGAAAAACTCCTAAAATCAGAGGAATTTTCAACTGATAAATTGTAAAGAGTGTATCAATCGAGGTAAGATAACAGGTATCACACTTAACCGAAAACTATTTAAAGAAAACAGGAAGAATAAGTTGAGAGGTGATCCCAATTCCCCCTATAGAAACACTGAGATGGATAAGCACTTTCATAAGCATAGGCGTGAAGTTCGTACTTGCAGCTTATTTCTTCCACAGATACTCTAGGGAAAAAGCAGGAATTCCACTAGTATGGGGAACTGGATTTTTCTTCTTTGGACTCTCACAGGTTCCTGTTGTAGCCATGCGGTACTTTGGAGATCCCACGACAGATATGGCCTTTGCTTTGCTCGGTGCTCTTATTGCTGCTTTAGCCCTGGCTCTCCTTTATTACGGTACATCACTCCTCTTCTTTCCAAAGGGTTCCTTCATGCAGGGAAAACTCAGCATCGTCTTTTTTATGGTAATGGCAGTCGTTGTGCTAGCTTTTCGGCTCTTCGCTGCCCCTGAGAACATTCTCAAATCAGTATTCCTGATTGTAGCTTCTGGATTCATCTTCCCGATACTGGGACTAGTTGCTCTCCTGTTCTTCATGATATGGCGGAAGCTGGAGCCTGAAAATCCCCGGCGGACCAATGTCTTCGTTGTGGCTGTGGCATGGCTGGTCTACAGTGTAGTAAACGGAGGAGGAACATTTTCTGTAGGCAAGCCTTATGAATGGGTTTTCTATGTTCTCGCTACTGGTGCATTTCTGGTATTGCTCTACGGTATGACAGTAGGTAAGGCCACGGGTAGCTAGTAGACTTTTCCAGAGAGATCGATTGTGTCAAAGCTTCTCCTGAAGAGATCAATCTGGATAATTCTTGGGGCTGTAATTGGCTCTTCCCTGTGCAGTAGAATGGAGAGGACCTCCTTCGTCACCAAAGCGGCAGAAAGAAGAGTTCCCAGGCAGAGTATGGATGCAGGCCGCTTTCCCTCCAGCATGTCATCGCCGTATGGATAGGGGTCCAGATAGTCAGGTTTCAGAGGGAATAGTCTGTCTGCATAGCGTTTTCCTTTCGTGATGAAATCCTCTTCAGTATCTATCCCAAAGAACTTCTCAAAAGCAATCCCGTCCGGGGAGAATACTATTAACGAGGCTCCATATCCCCACGTGGGAGAAGATAGAAGGAAGAGATTGCGTTCTCTCGCCTTTTGAGCGAGAACTACTTTTTTTTCCAGAGCAAAATACTCTATAGAATCAATCACTATGTCTGCATTACATACAAACTGATCTGCATTCTCCTCAGTAACACCAGAAAGAAAGGTTTCGACAGAGGCTCCTGCATTGATTGTGTAGACAATGTCTCTCATGACTTCAGCCTTCTTGAGCCCTATTGTGGAGATGGTAGCTCCATATTGTCTGTTAATATCAGAAACCTGGTAACATTCTGGATCTGCAATCTTGAAGTGGCAGATCCCTGTTCTTACCAGTGTGATGAGCTGGACTCCTCCTACACCACCCACTCCCGCGAGTGCAACTGTTGAGTCTCGCAGTGTATGAAGCTCCTGGAGAGAGAGAATTCCTATGTTGCGTGTAAACAGTTCGTCGTATCTGAGCACGTTTTTCATAATACCGCCTCGTCGTCAAAAATAGAACTGCGTATTTCTCTCTCTTCAAGATTGGTGATATACTGAGGATCCAGGCGACCTATGGTCTCATATTCTGGTTCGGAGCCTCTGAAATGTCCGCACATGTGAGATTTCAGATTGAAAGGTGAGGTGACAGTATAGAACTGTTCTGAGTCTCCTGTTATCTGTGAGAGATAGTTGAAAATGTCTTCGCCCAGTTCATGGGAGATGTAGTACACTGGTTCAAGGAGATCGTCGTTTTCAATGACCTTCCCATACAGGTTTGGGTTCTCTATGAGCGGTCCTGATCTTTTTATCATTTCGCCAAGAGGTGTGTGAGGAAATACACGTATGCCAAGCACCACGAATATCTTGCAGTTCACCTCTTTGAAGAATGTGATAGCTTCCTTTATAGTCTCTCTATTCTCTCCCGGGCCACCCAGAATGAGACTACCCCTGAAAGGTACTCTGTACTTCTCGCAGGCTTTTAGAGTATCTTTGACATCATCTGAGGTATAGCTCTTTCCCAGAGTAGAAAGCATGCTGTTACAGATGTGGCCAAAATCGATCATAGTACACAGATTCCCTGATTCAGGGAGGAGTTGTGCCAGTTCTTCTGAAAAATTGGAGGGAGTAGCGTAGGCTATCCATTTGATCTTGCGGGAATATTCCTTGACCTTCCAGTATTTCAACAGGGATAAAGCAGCATCACAATCTGTGTTGAATTCACTATCTGCCAGAAAGAAGTAGGATATTCCCTTCTCCACGAACCAGTCAATTTCTTTGGAAACGTCTTCAGGGTCTTTGATCCTCACTTTCTGCCCCTTGATCTCTGGCTCCACACAGTAGATACAGCTGTGAGGACATCCTCTTTTTGTTTCCACGCTCGCAAAACCGGGAAAATTCTCAAATCCAGGACGAAAGTACAGATGGTAGTCAAGATAACCTCTCTTCACCTGTGGAAGCCTCTTTTGGTAAGGAAGACAGGGGTTGCGCCTGATTATGTCTCCTTGTTGATAGACCAGATGGGGAATTTGATGTATGTCTCCTTCTCCCTGGAATACGTATTTGACCAGAAGGGGCAGAACTTCTTCTCCTCCTCCAAATATTCCGTAATCCGCTTCCAAGTACTGCAGGATCCTCTCTGGAAGTATTGAAAATCCACTGCCTCCCACAATGATTGGACCATGACAGTACTTCTTCAGCACCTGTACAAGGTTTCGGATCGAGGGAAGCGGGAAGTGGAGCTTTTCAGAGAAGGCAGTCCTCTCAAGGTTGCGAATAGTCAGACAAATGCCATCATATTGGTTGTGTTTCAACAGCAATTCGAGCTCTTGAAGACTGTCCATGAAAGCCAGGTCCACGATCTGACTGGATATATCTGCTTTTTCCAGTTCTCCTGCTACGTAGTCGAGGGCAGCAGGTGGTGAAACAGGGTACCACTTATGGGCATTCACCAGTAAGAACTTCATACTAATCCTTCCGTAACGACTGGCAATTTATTCTTTCAGCTCATCTATGAGGTCTGGATTGGCAAAGACTGGTGGCTTGACCTGTCCTAGAGACCCGCTCTTTTGCTGCTTCCACCTGAAGTAACGATCAAAAGCGCCTTTCTGCAGTGCGACAATGTCAGGGCGATGAAGCACGTTCTTTTCTCTCAGCCAGTCATATACTGGATTTGCCTTCCGAAGAGAGCTGTCTACAGCCTCAACCAGTTCATCTATGTTTGCTTCTCTCTCAAACTCGAATGCAAATATGTAGCGCAATGGGTCCTCTTTTACTGCTGCCATGTGATTGGTGATTTCTACCCCCAGAGTAGATTCCACAGATTGCCTCAGCATGGACATATGCATTTCGTTCAGTTTCTCCCCTGCTACATTACTTTCCCAGCCAATTCTGCCCATCCACATGATTCTATCTGGCCCGGCAAACCTCACTATGTCGCCAATGATGTAGCTGTACAGCCCGCTGGGTGTAGTTATTACCAGGACGTAGTCTTCATGAGGAGTAACCTGATCGTAAGAGAGCCTGGTAAACTCATACGTTCTGTAATCGCCCCCCTCCTGTAGACAGCTGTTCCATTCTTTCAATGGAATGAACTCGTAAAAGATGTGGTCTAAAATAGGAACCAGCCCTTCCTTTCTGTCTTTCTGATAGGCAAAAAACCCTTCTGTAGCACAGTAAAACTCCCTGCAGCATACATGATCTCCTATAAGCTGCTGATACTGCTTCTCGTACAGGGCCATTCTCACTCCAGCACCCGTGATTAGTGTCAGATTTGGCCAGATCTCAGTGAGGTTATCAGGAAGATCCAGTGTAGCACTGTATTCATCAGTAACCCTCTTCAAGTACGAGAGGAGTATGGGTGGTGTAGAGCACGACATGGTAGCGTTCTCACCTGAAGCAATGCGAGCCATTTCAAGCCACCGCGCCTCCCAGTTCTCCATGGCCAGTACCTCACAGGGAGGAGTGAACATATTGGTCATGCCATCTATCTTCTGTACGTCATGGGATACTATACCGGAGATGTAGCCCACTGGTTTTCCAGCAATGTAGCTCGTGACCACGTCTGCTACTACCATGAGCATCTTGCCCTGCAGAATGTTCTTCCTTTCTGGCTCT
Source organism: uncultured Thermococci archaeon (assembly GCA_964516825.1). Classification (GTDB taxonomy): domain Archaea; phylum Methanobacteriota_B; class Thermococci; order Methanofastidiosales; family SZ-28-30; genus SZ-28-30. The sequence goes on along the minus strand of CAZFAR010000059.1, from coordinate 6,414 downwards.
TCCTCTATAGACGCCAGTATGATCTTCGCCAGAGTCTGACCAAAGTATTCAGCCATCTCTGCAGGAAATGGGTAGAGCTTGGGCGAGGATAATGTCCCACTGGTTTGAGCCCATCGCGGATGATCCCCTGCCAGAAGAATGCTCGAAGCTCCTGACTTCATCTGTTCGATGTACGGTTTGAAATCGTCGTACTTTAGAACAGGCATTCTCTTCACGTACATCTCAGCAGAACTCACTTTGTCTAGGGAGTACTCTCTTGCAAAGAGCGTATTCCTATTCTTTCTCAATATCTCTAACAGCACTTTCTCCTGAACTTCCTCAGGATGCTCTAAAGCGCTATCATCTCTCGCGATTCTTTCAAGTGCTTGCAGCAGTTTTTCTTTCATCTTTCCACCCTCCTAGATTTTCAGGAGGAGGAAGGATCTACTGCCTTTCGTAGTTGGGAATGAATCTGCCACAGCTACGAGATCACGTGCCAGCCATAGCTACAGCATCCCACTACATAGACACAGCAGTTTTCTCATCCTTTCCTCCAAGAAGTACAATTTCAAACATGTATATAAACCTTTGCATCATTATGCAATTGTGTAAAGGGCTGCTCCTATTGTGGTTCATTGTTACACGTGTAGTACATCCAGAATGTCAAATCCAGTGCACTCGCCCGAGCCATTGAATACCAATCTGATCACTGCCACCAATGGATGGGATATCTCCAGCGGGGAATTCTCATTTTCTTCGTCCCGGGCATGATTGAAAATGCATCTCACTGTTACAATAGAGTCCACAATCTGAACATACTCTGAAAAGTAGAGCTGTTCTGTAACAACACTTCCAATGCACGGCAGCTGGTCACTCAACCTTTTTCCGCATACAGGGCAGGAGATGTTTCTCTTTTCATTTTATCTCCCCCTTTTATCTCCCCCTTCAAAAGACCACGAGAACCTTCTTTTTCACTGATCTCTGTAGTCAACCCATTCTTCCCCATTACGGAAAAATCAGTTTTCTGGATCAATTCTAACAAATCTGTTCTCAATTCATGTTCAATCTTTAGCTGAGGATTCTGAATGCCAGCTCTTCCCTATGCAGTTCATATGTAAATTTAGGTATTGATATACAGCCTATTTTCTAGATCCAAACATCTGCAAGACCTAGAATCAAGTGGAGGAGTATTGCCGCCAGATAGATCCCAAGAAGATCAAGAAAAGGTGCAACTGCTCTGGCTACCACTTAGATTTATATCGCTTATGTTTGGATTTCCATCGATTCCACCATTGATTCTGTATGATCTCGATCAAATTCAGCATTCCCTCATACCCAAAATATGCTCTATCAGTCATTCTGTACTCCAAGACAGGAGTGATGACCTCAAAGAAAAGAGGAATCTCTAATTCTGATGCCAGATGCCTTTCTATGTTGCTCCCTATGACACATACGGGACTTTCTCTCTGTAAATACTTGCTTACCTGGTAGACTTCAACCCCGCATTCCAATTCTGGATTGATCTGCAATTCTCTTATCTGCTGTTCAGCCAGTGCTCTGCTTGTATCAGAGCGCAGCAATACGAGTTCAGGTATCATTTCCAGGTCTTCTGTCAAAAATCTGAGCAATGGTATCCCAATAGTGCTGTCAGCAACAATGGCTGTAGAAGCTTTGTGAAAGAATTCGACTTCAAGTCCCCGCCTCCTCAGATTCTGGATAACCATTCTTTCCCCCTTTTCTATGATGTCCTCCATCTTCTTTTCACAATCGAATCTTCTTCCCAGAGGTTCCAGAAACTTTCTCGTATTCTCAAATCCAATCGGCAGAGGAACATCTTTACATAACCATTCAATCTTTCGGTCAGAAAGCATGGAGGCAGCCTGGAACCCAGCATCATGGCTCAGAACCACACATGTTTCACACGACGAAATACTGGTCAGATCCTTTAAAGAGCTGTGATAGGTCAAAACTGACTTTACCTCAACATTCAATGCAGAAAAGATATTCCTGATCCACTGGAGGTCTCCGGGCCAGGTAGGATTTCCCGATGCATGGGGTGCCAATACGCATACTGTATTTTCTATCTTTTCCTCATCAACAAGAAATCTCCTGATCAAAGCCTCCAAAGCAATATCCACCCCCTTGTACTGGGAACCCAGAAATCCTGGAGCTTTCACCGGTACTATCTGGAAATTGACTGTCTGCTCCATTTCTTCTGCCACAAACTCGATGTTATCTCCAACAATCTCAGGGCCGCACGCACTGACAATGAATACTAAGGGCACCTTGTACGATTCAGCATCCAGAATCGTCCTCCTGAGAGTATCCTCCCCTCCATGGACGATCTCGTCCTCACATAATTTGGAACACAATGTTTCCGTCACTGTATAGTCTGCCTGCTGCCAGCGAAAGGCCACATCTGCCGATAATTGACAGCCCTGGGGAGAATGTGCAATTATACACACATTTTCGAATCCAAAGACTGTCTGACATGCTCCATAAAACGCACAGCGCAAATAGGGATCGATGCACTTCATCTGAACCTCAACCATAGAGAACCTCCCTGAACAGCCGGCTCCTCTTCTGATTTCTGTACTCTAGAGCTTTCTCGATAGCATATGCTATATTTCTTATGCCTCTATACCCGAAATGCGGCCACGATACAATAGTTCTCAGATTCACTACTGGTAGAGAGGGAAACCGTAACGGATTGGCGAAAAAGATGGCATCCCTATATTGATCTGCGATGTACTCGATTTCTTTTTCCGTTTCACTGGATGATGAAAAGTTTCCAATCCTGAACAGTCCTTCAGTCAGAATCACTCTTGGATTTTCTCTCTGCTGCAGCAGAAAGTCGATCGCAGGCCTTCTCTCTTTTACTGTGTACGGATGTAAATTGATGATAACAGGATCTCCCCCGCACTCTTTCACCATTCGAGCCAGAGCCAGTGCTCTCATAGGACCAGGGTATTCAGCAATCTCGATCAGTGCTGAGGTTCCTTCCAGTGTTTCATGAATTCTCTTGATATATTCTTTGACTTTGCCTTCTTCTTCTCTTATTAGGTCTGATGCCTTCTCTTCCAATCCCATGGGTGAAGCTATCCCCAAAATCCAGTCCCTTATAGCCTTGTCCCCATATGGGAGTCCTGTCCTGCTGAAAGGGACTGAAAACTGCTCCTCCATGAGTACGCCAATTTTCTGTCCCCAGTCATAACACCAGGATACGTTCAACTCAACAGAGGGAGCTCTCTCTATCTCTTCCAGAGTGCAGCCTCCAGCAATTACCGCATTAATATTAATACCCAATTTTTCAACAATTCTTGTCAATTCGTCAATTTCCTGAGGCCATTCTGTATCAGTTGGTCCGATTCGGGCACCAACAATGTTTATAGTATTCTTTCTGGTTTCTTGCGGCTCCATTAGCGAGACTATGGCCTTGAATGCTTCTTCATGTCCAGAGCGGAAGTCACCTCCAAATCCTTCAGATCTTATAGCTCTGACCTTTGTGTTGATTTCTTTCTCAACTTTTTTTGCCACTGTTTCAACATCATCACCGATGATGCCAGAGCAGCAGCAGGATAATATGAAAATGAGATCAGGATCAAACTTTTCTTTTGCTTCTATTGCTGCTTCATATAGAGTACCTTCTCCTCCAAAGACTATACAGGTCTCATTTAAGGCAGTACAGGAAGTGGGCTCGAAGGGGCACCCCTTGTAGTTACAGGCATACATCTTGTACGCACTGGAAACAGAGTAGGTACATCCGGTGGGGCCATGAATTAGGGGAACGCAGTGCTTGATACCATTGATGACAGCGTAGGCAGTCCAGAATTTGCAGGGAGGTGCATGGGAAGCCTGCAACTTGGGTATTAATTCTCCTCTATCCACTTTTTCACAGAGTTGTTTCAGAGTTCCTTCAAAAACAATGAAATCCTTCACACATTTTGAGAAATAATATTCTTTATAAGGATTTGTAAGACAGCATATCAAATTGTTTGATTACCACAATCCCTGCCGCTACTCTTAGAATTGTCGCCATGCATCCCGTTTCATAGCTAATTACAGTCACTATTGAATCCAGATAAGGCCTCCAATGAGAGCTACTATGAGCCCGTTATTGACAGGCTTGAGGAAGCAGCCACCAGTCATTTGGGGACATGGAAAGCTTTTCTTTTCTTTCTTGTGCTTTCTTCTTTGTTCTTCGCGTATTCTGATATAGCTTTGTAATAATCAGTAAACTCTCTTGATTTAGGACCAGGAAGATACATCTTTTCCACAATATAATTCTTCAAATCACGCTGGCATTCATCCAAGATGTCTAGGATCGTCATTGCATCATCTGAAGAAGGTCTCTTGTCTCTCAATAGGGAAGAGATAACACCATCTATCAGGATAATCTCTGAATCTTCCCGCTCACAGAAGGCTGTAATCTCCTTTATTAGAGGCAAAAAGGTCCTTATATCATTCTCTGCCGCTCCTTGACCAAAAGCATCAATAAGTGCTTTTTTTGCCTTTTCTGATTTCCTGAACAAATCTCTTGCTTTTCCGATCTTCACAAGATCCATAAAGTCACCTCACAATGGGGAGCATTCAACCTGCATAGTAGAGATTCACTTTCCCCACTCTTAAGACTTATGATTCTTTTTTCATTAAATTTGAATTTGGAAAATTCCTTTGAGTGTCTATCGTGGTTTCTATTATCTCCTGCAAGAACCTACCCCTCTCCAGAAGGAACGAAATACCTTCTTGATCTCAAGCATGAGTTCTCCAAAATCAGTAAATAACGATCAGACAGCCAGGCGAAAAGAATACTCTTTTTCTGAAACCTGTGCAATTCCCTCTCTTTCCAGAATCCTTAGATGATCGTAACACTCCGCCAGAGCCAGCAGTATTTCTGAGACTGGCACTTCCCCAAACACTCTACCTGTTATTTCTACGAGGGTCTGTGGCATTCTGGAAAGGCATGCTATGACCTTTTCCCTCCTTTCAGTATGTTCCTGGAGGATGTCTCTGATTCTCTGTGCATGCTCTTCTATTGGACTGCCGTGCCCTGGAAAAACCCTCTTTGGATTGAGGTTCAGGATTTTTTCAAGAGACTTCTGAAAGTGCTGTAACCCGCACCTCTCATCAAAGATCAGGTGGACACTGGGATTTGTCGAGATTCTGGGGAGCAGGGTATCTCCTGAGTACAGGGTTTCTCCGAAGAGGAAGCAGCAGCTTCCTGGAGTGTGCCCCGGCGTGTGAATCACTTTGAGAACACCTTCTGTAGTCTCGAATTCGTCTCCCAGAACTTCAGCTTCACAATTCTCCCCGTATCTCCCGAAGAGTCTGTAATAGCTTTCAAAACCTTTAATGAATTCTCTTGGGATCCCAGTCTTCTCTAGGAACTCTTTATATCTTTCCAGATTTCTTGCGAGATAATCATGGTAGTCTGAGACTGCATGGAAATCATCTTTGTGAACAAAAACTCTGCAGTCGGATACCTTTTTGATGTAGGAAGCCAATCCGTGATGGTCTACGTGCCCATGGGTTATCAGAATGTTTCTTATGGATTTCAGATCAATAGTTTTCAATACATTCAATGCTTCAGCAGTCTTGGGTCCACAATCTATCAAGGTGTCTCCTACAATATATATGTTGACATCTCCTACTTGAAAGGGGGTAGGCACTCTTATCATCGATGCACCTCTCGAAGAAGATTTTTAAGCTTTTCATCTGCGGAGTTGTCAGAAGGGATGGTGTTACACGTGTAACATCACCTGTGTGCGAATGCTCCTAGCTGGTTGAGAGCCCCTGCTATGGAAATGTTTTTATAGTTGAGTTGCCACAGGTTCTTATTGGTGAGTTGATGTTGGGTGAGTTGATGTTGAAGCAGGAAAAAGGACTGCACAGATGCATTTCTTTCTATGAATTTTGCCAAAAAATGAAAACTGATATTGATTTCCGCCAATGTCTTTCACCGGTTGTTAGTTTCCTAGATGATTTGGAGGAAACCGATCGAATTGACCCTAATTCTCCCAGTGATTTCAGGTGGACCAAGCTCATTATGTTCGCTTCATTCTTAAGGAAACTGGTGGAACACATGGATAGCTCCAAATCCCTAGCGCTTCTTCCTGAGTTGGAGAAATATGAACGGGAATATCTAGAACGGAATGTTATCTTACTCCATAATATAGAACGCTTCAAAAGAGCTCATCCTAATCCTCCAAAATGAGATTTTTGTCTGTGTTGACACTATGTGTGTGTCAATGGTGTCAATGTTGACACTTCTTGATTCGAAGTAGACTATCCAAGAGCATGTGGTATTTCCTTTCGTTTCAAAATCGGGTATTGAATCTCCATCAATTCATTACATCAATTCCAGAAATTCCTCTGTCGTCAATCCAATTTGGCGCAAGATGGCTCGTAATGTACCCTTAGCAATTTCTTTGTGGT
>CAZFAR010000058.1:0-12355 GCA_964516825.1 uncultured Thermococci archaeon | reverse complement strand
AGATTTTTGAGATTCCCCCCGTCAGCCAAACACAAGAAGGAGCACGAGCTGTTTATCACGTCTTTTCAGCAGATTTTCAAAGACCTGCAGAGAACAGTACCCCGGAAAGAATATGTGAGGGGAACGTTCGTTCTTCGGGTTTCTATAGATAGGAATTGCTGGCGCACAATTGCCATTTCCAGTGAACATACTCTTGAAGACCTGCATGAAGCAATTCAGGATGCTTTTGAGTTTGACAAGGATCACCCGTACGCTTTTTTCATGGATGGAATACCCTGGTCCCCTGACAGAATCATGGCACCGGGGTGCGATGAAGGCCCTTCTGCTGATCATGCCTCTATTGGCGACCTGGGATTGGTGACTGGTCAGCAGTTTCTGTACCTTTTTGACTTTCATGATGAGTGGCGTTTCAAAGTGGAAGTAGTGAAGATCGGAAGTGAGACAGGACCTCCTCAACCCCTAATGACGGAAAAGAAGGGGAAATCTCCTGAACAGTATTGGTCTTATGTAGAGGACGACTACGATGAGGAGTCATGATGCAGGATGTGGTAGACCAGATAGTCTTACATGCGCATTCCAGAACGAGGATTACTGTGCTCATACTGTGTATGTCTCTCTTCGATGACGGGTTCCTCATCAACCAGAGAAACATTTAAATATCCCAAAGGCAATCATTATCCATGAGGGTTGCAAAAGCAAGAGAGTCTCAGAGCAAAACCATTATCCTACTTCTCTTCATCATCATAGCTTCCATTCTCATACGGTCTGAATATGTCATCGGGGGCGGAAGAACTCTCTTGAGGTACGACCCTTACTACCACTATCGCATGGCTGGGACAATTGTGGAAGAGGGACACAGACCTTCGTGGGATTACATGGCTTCATGGCCTACAGGACAGCCTGTGGAATATGCACCAATGTACCACTACTTCTTGGCCTACACATTCAGACTCTTTGGCGCCCTCACAAGTCACGACCTCTTTGCATGGTGCATCTATTCCTGCATCATCATTGTTATCATCATGATAGCGCTCGCGTATGAGGTAGGGAAAGAACTTACCACTGCTATAGGAGGATTATTCTGCTTTTTTCGTTGTTCTTCTTTGTTTGTTTCTCTTGTATTCAGAGGGGTTCATCGCTCAACCGATTGCTCTGCTGAAAACCAGCCTCCCGGAGGAAGGCATTTTCTATCCAGATGTTGGGCCCTTTATATCTCAGAGGCAGCCAGTTACAGGCTCACATTTGCTGGTAAGCTTTGCCACTACATTGGTGCTGGCACCTGTCGGCCTGTTCATTCTCCTTCTGAACAAGAGAGAGGATCGCTACGGAATATTCCTCTTTCTAGCACTATACATGATTGGTGGGATACTAACAGCTTCCTCAGGAGTGAGATTCCTGCTCATCCTCTCTGTGCCTCTGCTTCTGTCCTCAAGTATTGCGCTCTCCCACTTGTGGGACAAAGTGGCAAGAGACTCCCCAGGCAGAAAACTGGTCGCGCTCTGTATGGTGGTCGTACTTGTGCTGCCTGTGTATCTGGTTGCTGAGAGGATAAACAATGAATCGAGCGACATAGATGGTGATTGGTGGGAAGCACTCCAGTGGGTGAAGGCAAATACTCCTGAAGATTGTGTGGTAATTTCTGATTGGGGAAATGGATTCTGGATAGAGTCTATTGCCCGAAGGAAATCTATCATGAACGGAGGGCACTACGATATATACTGGCGATTGTTGAAGTTTGGAAAGATGATGCAGACAGAAGATGAAGAAATTGCAGTCAAAGAGATCTTTGGATTTGACAGCCTCTCAGAGGTTCAGACAGTCCGGAGGTTCCCCGGGAAGGATGAGGGGACCAAACTGATGGAGAAAGAGATGACGGCCCTTCCTGTCCCCGGGCAGGATGTGTATTTGATTATTGGAGCTAAAAATGTCTTGGTCTTTGACTTTGTATCGTTCTTCGGGACATGGGACTACACCACAGGGAAAGGAGAGTTCACCAATATCTACTCAGGAACATCTGCAGGGACTATGCTACAGCGGGATTGGAAGCTGCATCTGTTCAACACAGAGGAATTCCCTGTAGCATTCTATGAGGCCAATGAGGAGTTCCACAGTTATATTGTAGAAGGAGACATAATTATACCTACAGAAGGGACAATCTATGAAAAAGATGGGGAAATCCACTTTCTAGAGAGAGAAAATGGCACAAGAGGGGTGGGATGGTACTACTCAGACACTTTGATGGCCTTCATACCTTCCGATGCCATAGATATCATGGTCGTTCGCCTGTATTTCTTCAATGGATGTGGGCTGAACCACTTTGAGATGGTGGCTGATTTCGGGACTGTGAAAGTGTTCAGAGTGCACAGAGAATCACAGGAGAACTTGAATGCAGAGATTGTAGTAGAGGAAGATGAATGGCGTCCTGCATAAGGGACCTAGATATTCGGTTTTTCTAGTTCTGAAATGTGAAATCAGCAGGTATTTGTCTGAGTTGAAAATTTTGGATCAAAAGAATGCCTCAAATGAAAGCCTTGGAATTATGCAAATCTATCAATATAAATATTGCCACAGAAAACCTGGAAATGAAATTGTGCTTTAGAATCCCCAGCCAGGTTCCTCATCTTCATCTTCCCATGGGAATTTCTCTTCTTCCTTTCTAGGCGGAATCTCTGGCTCTGATTCTTTTTCCACTTCTCTTTCTACTCGCAATTCTGCCTCGGGTTCTTCCCAGAGTTTTCGTTCCCATGATCTTTCAGGTTCTTCATGCTCTGGTGAGGTTTCTTCATGCTCTGCGAGAAATTCCTCATGTTCAATTAAAGGTTCTTCATGTTCAATCAAAGGTTCTTCATGTTCAATCAAGGACTCCAAACTCTGACCTTCTTCATGCTCCTCAGTTTCAATTTTCTCCAACACTGGCTCTGGCTCACCTGCAGATTCAATGTCAATGTGCTCAGGTTCTGCCAACAATGCCTCCACCTCTCCAGCCGGCTCTGCCTTTTCCGGCACTTCCTTCAGAACGAGTTCAGAACCTCTTAACTCCAGCCCGAATTCACTCACCAATTTCTTCAAATCCTCGAGCTTTGCGCCCAGTTCATTCATGAACTCTTTGCTGACAACCTGCATGTCTTTCCGAGTGAGTATCCTTTCTTCAAGAATTTCACTTTCTTTTGTCAATCTTCTGATCTCTCTTTCATATTCTGCAATTTTCTCATCTTTCTCCTGGATTTCTCGTCTATATTGCTGGTTGAGCTGCTGCACTTCTCTCAGATCGGCCTGGAGCTTTCCCGTCTTTATTTCAATGAGTTTGTCTGCTTCATCACTGTATTCCTTATACTTCCTCTTGTCATGATCAGCCTGTTCCAAGAGCACTTTCAATTCTGCATTCTCCTCCTGTATACCCAGTTTCTCCTGTTCTATCTGACGAATCTTTCTGGCCAGCTCATCAGCAGCAGTTTGATCAGTTGACCTCAATTCCCTCAGACTCTCGAGTTCCCTTTTCGTCTCCTGTTCTGCAGACTGCATGGACTGCAGCTTCATCCTTATATTGGATAACTCTTCTTCTCTTTGCTTCAGCATGGTCTCAAGATCGATTTTCAAGTTGTGAAGAGCATTCTTTTCTTCTTCCAGGTTCTTTTTTCTTTCTATGCACCGTTCCAGGTCACTTTCTAGCTCTGTACGGGTTTTGACTTCGAGAAATGTTTTCTGTCTCTGAGATTCATCAATATCCATCATTCTCATTCCTCCTTCCTCTTTTTTCTTCATGCTATTTAAGTCTTTCCTTCAGCAAGGTGGTTTGATAATTGGTGCTTATCTCGCCTTTGTTACACGTGTAACATTTTGCTGCTCTTTTTTCTTCTTCAGTACTGACTGTACCAAAAAGGATTTAACAGCAACATCCACTGTTTAAGAAATCAAGCTGGTGATCACATGGGAAAGTCTACTCACAAGACAAGAATGAAAGACTATTACAGAATATTCGACCAGATATATGAGAACCCCACCATGTCCCTCCTGGACATTGGAGCAGCCACAGAACTGTCTCGAAATACAGTCTCCAAGTATCTAAGGAAAATGTATGCCAATGGCATTATAATGGGTCCTCAAATCCGCATGAAACCTACCTTGAACTACACAGAATATGTATATCTCATGAATTTTGCTGATCCCTGGCGGGTCTTCAATGCGTTGAAGCAGTTTCCGCACGTGATTTATCATGCCATGACTGTTGGGGACTGGAATACTCTGGTGATCACTGACAGACTGATGGATTTTCCCCAGTTAGTGGGCTTTGAAACCATGATCTACCAGGGGGTAAGAGGACATTCCTATACACCCAAAGTGAGCTTTACTACGTGGGATGAGTGTTTCGAAGCCCCGAGTGAACAGAAGCCACTCGCTCTTTCTGCAAATCCAGTATATAAAGATCGCAGACTGGCTTATTTGAACTGGGGAGAAGAAAAGTGGAAGCTCTTCTATGCCTTCAAGTACGCGCTGAGGCAGAGTGTAACACCTGTACTGAAAGATCTGAAAATCAGGTACGAGATCTATCAGGAATGGACGGAAACTATGGAAGACTACTGCACCATTCACACAGGATTCTATCCTGAAGGCTACAGTACCTACTTGTGTTACTGCTTTCTGTTCTTTTCAGATTACAGAGAATCAGTAAAAACGTTCTTCTCCTCCCTCCCCACCACAACATTCATTACAGAATTGGATAACCAGTTTCTGGTTTTCGCAAGTATTCCCTCGTCAGAAGTTTCCAGAAAGTTCTTCTGTGCCTTGGGTAATATGAAACAAGAAAATGTGATAGATCAATTCTACCAGACGATAGCTCTCTTTCACTGCAAACACCCGTTCTACGGTTTTCGTTGAAATTGAAAACTTCTTATGGTGAATCTTTGTTTCTTTTGTGATAAAAGGATAATGGCTTGAATTTGTTACACGTGTAACAGAGCTGAGGGCTAATCTGAACAGCTCTTCTTTCATGAAAAAGTTTAAGAACATGCTCAATCATTAAGGTGAGGAGGTCAAGAAGATGTTATCACAGATACCAATAGATCTAGAAAAAGTGAAGAAGGAAGACCTGGATAAGGAAATATTGAGAGCTGGAATCATAGCAGAACTGGATGCAATAAACCTGTATGAACAAATGGCAGCTCTGGCCAAGAATGATGTCATCAAGAGCGTGCTACTGGATATTGCAGGAGAGGAAAAAACGCATGTCGGAGAGTTTCATGCACTTCTCTTAAGATTTGACGAGGAACAGGTGAGAGAACTGGAGGCGGGCAGGGAAGAGGTCGAAGAAATTACAGGGAAATAGCTCTCACAAGGGACCATCCTGTGATGATTCTCAGACCTTATCTCTGGATTCTCTGAGTACTCCTAGAGGTACATCTATGTCTTCCTTCTGTATCTTTGTTAAACATACTTCTTGTATCGTTCTTGTAAGCTTGGGCATCTTCAAAGGTTGGGAGAAACCCAAGACATATAAAAGCCAGATCATCATGAAGCAATTCTGGTTCTATTACTGGTTCTATTACTACCAACACATACTGGTTCAGAATCAATTTGAATTTCATTCTTTCCGGTCACAGGTGGCATGCCACAACTTCCCCAATCTATCAACCTGTTCCTGAAGCATGGGCCTATCTACTCCACTAGGAGATTGACTTACGAAGAGGATATTTTTTCTTCTGTTGATCACCATTTCCCCAATGATTCTGTTATTCTGGAGAACGGCTGCAGTTGTACTGAATCTGTACTTCCAGTCAAATCCGAAGAGTTCTCTGCACCTTCCGCTACATGCGAGATGAACTTCATCATCGTTGTGAAGCAGCCGCACGTATGGGATGTTCTCTTCTGGAGGAAACTCGGTTGAGGAGAGCATGTATCGTTGAGAACCGTTAAGGGCAACCTCTTCGATGCGTTCTTCTTCTGTCAATTGAGAGAGTACTTCCCTTCCCCTGATTGCTGTCCAGCCTGCCCAATGCGCAATCTCAGAAGCTGTAGAAGGCCCGTATACTGTAAGAAACTTTCGGGCCATCCACGACCTGCTCTCCTGGGGACTGACTTTCTCGAGATCTGTTTGTGGAAGCCAGTTCTCCAATGTATCAATGAGGACCAAATTCTTCCTCCTGCCAGCTCGTATCACCTTCCCCTCTACCAGGAGTTGATTGATCAGCTTTCCACAATTCGGAAGGTTGGTTTTCTGTCGAACCTCTTTTCGGGTGAGAGGACCCTCTTTCGATAAGAGATGAAGAATGTGTCTGTGGTCATCAGTCATCTTTTCCAGGACTATGAGGCGGCGATCAGCGATTCGCTCAATGACCTCGCGGGTGCCTGCAAAAAAGTATGGATAATCCTCTGGAGGTATGATGCGCAGCCCTCCACGCAGAACATGCACTTCTATGAGCTCTTTCTTTTCGACAGCTTCCCTTACCCAACGAGATTCAAAATAGTTCAGCCGTGAGAGCAGAGAGAGATCCTCAGCCCCCCATTGGAGACCTCCTACAGCCTTAATTACTGCAATCATATCATTCTTGCCATTTCCATTTGTTGAGGGTGTGAGAAATTGATTCGTAAGTATCAAAGATCGAAGCATCCTGTAGGTGATAGAGCGCATATTTTCCCTCAGTAATCACCAATTCACATATTCTACAGGATCAGCAATCCCATTTTCTCTGAATCCTTTCAGCCGCAATCTACATGAATCACATACACCGCATGCTCTTTCATTCTCCGTGTAGCAGCTCCAGGTCAATCCAAATGGTGTTTTCAATTCCAGTCCCTTTCTTACGATTTCTGCCTTGCTCATAGTTGATAGAGGTGTCCTCAACGTTATTGAGGTTTCATCCCTTGTTCCCACATTTATCAGTTCTTGAAATGCTTTGAAGAAAACTGGCCTGCAATCAGGATACCCAGAAAAGTCAATGCTGTTTGCTCCGTAAAAAATGGCTTCTGCATTGATTACCTCTGCCCATGCAGTGGCCAAGGAAAGGAGGATAGAGTTCCTGAAAGGGACATAACTTGGGGGAATATTACCCTCTTCAACAGTTTCTCCTTTTGGCAGCTCTATAGACTCATCCAAGAGACCGCTTCCCCCTATCTCTTTCAGAAAATCAAAGGCTATCACCTTGAAATCTTTTGCCTTGAAGAACCCTGCCAGTTTTTGAGCACATTCCAGTTCCTTCTTACTCGTTCTCTGCCTGTAGTTCACGTGCAGGACATACAGAATGTATCCCTCTTTCTTGGCTATAGAAGCGCAGACAGCAGAATCCATACCCCCGCTCAGGAGAACTACAGCTTTCACAGTTTGACACCTCCCTCAGCATAGACATCGTGCCTGTGAATTGACTCATTGCTGATGCATTTCGCGTGTATGACACAATTCTCAAACTTTTGAGAGGACAAAGCCAGCATGTTCCGGCATACGTCCTCCACGAACAGAGGATTCCCATACATTTTTTCCACAATTTGCGATTCATCTTCAGTCTTTAGCAATGTATACACTTTCGAAGAAAAAGAATGCTCCACCACATCCACCATATCCTCCAGAGCTATCTCATTTTCAAAATCTGTTTCAATTTCCAGTATACCTGTAGCTCTCTGAATGTGGGTTTTCCCCTTGGTGACCAGCAACGAATGAGGACATACAGTATTCCCCACTACTGAGACTTTCAGTCTTTTGATCCACGTATTATCATCATTCTGTACCTGGACGAAAATTTCATGGATTTCTATTGTATCTTTCTTGCTGGCAGGAGTTTTCTCATAGATGGGGAGCTCTGACTCGAATTCTATCCCTGCCTTTCTGAAATGATGCTTCTCCTTCAACATCTCCAGTATGTGCTTTCCAATCTGTTCCAGTGAAGAGTGCTCTTTGACAGCTTCTTTTTCCACAGCTTCTGTAATACTCTCTATGAAGCGGCTCATGTGCACACCTTTTTTCAATTCGCCTAAGCTCATGAATATACTGATGGTGGGAATGTGTCTGAATTCCCTGCCATCTCGTTCAATCTTGATGAGCGTCTTCAGATTGAGAATACCTACTTTCTCCAATTCAAAGGGGAATGTTGGAGGGATGTCTTGAGTATCTTTCATTTGATACCACCTATTTTGTGGATCTGTGTCAGTATTCTGATGTTTCTTACAGGTAAAGGATTCTTGAAGTACAGTTTGCACAAGTCATGGTATCCCATTTTTCCCCAGCAGGGTTGGAGAACCAAAGGTACTGTTATACTATTTTCCTGTACAAATCTGTACACGAATGCGTAGTCATTCTCATCAGCAATCACTGCTTTGACCTGCCCTTCTTTTCTCTCAATAACATCAACAATTCCCCTGAATGAGTGCATGTCCTCTGTTGGGTTTCCACTGCTGGGTGGTTTTATGTCAACGCTGATAAAATCACAATTCTTGAGAACATCTTTGTAGAGCGAGCCATTAGTCTCTATTCCGATTTTATACTTCTTACGAAGGGGGTGGACCAGCTGGTCAATTTTCTGAATCAAGGGCTCGCCTCCAGTGAGAAGAATCCATGAGCAGAACCCATTGTCAGCCTTTTCAACCTCTTTGACTATTTCTTCAACAGATTTCTTGCTCCCTTTACCCCATGCATATTCTGTGTCGCACCATGCACATCTCAGGTTGCATCCGGATAATCTCACAAAGACAGTCGGGACACCCATTAGGAGCCCTTCTCCATTCAGGGAGAAAAATATTTCTGACACATCTAACATGCGAAAACCTCAACACAGGATTTATCTCCTTCACACAGTTTCACAGAGTAGAGTCTGACACGATTATTATCGAACATCTTTTCGAGGCTGCTGAAAATGTCTGCTGCCACATTCTCGAGGGTGGGCTGATCGTAAAAGTCATTTAGATAGGTATGATCCAATCTTGTTATTATTTTCTGTTCCACTATATTTTTTATGTCAAAGAAATCCATTATCATTCCAGTTTTATCAGGATTCCCTTCTATTGTCACTACAAGAGTGTAAGTATGACCATGAATTCGTGCGCACTTACCGGGATAGTCTACCAATTTATGGGCAGCGTCGAACTTGAATGTCCTGCTCAATCTCATTTTCATGTGAATCCCTCTTCCACATCATCGATGTGTTGAATACTCCATTTCTGTTGATGTTAAATAGCTTTCTCTGTACAATGTGTCTATTCGTTCACAGTCACCTAATGTTACACGTGTAACATTTTGGCTGCACATTTCTCAAAATCAAGGAATGTGACATAAACAGAGGAAAATTTCTTTTTTTGAGACTTTGAGATGTTCTAATCCGTAAATGCAACGACAACGTTCTTCACATCCCTCAAATGCTCTAACTTGTCTGTGATATCTTCTTTGATGGCAGGTGCAAATTGATGATTTTCCGGCAGGTCAACGACAACACGGATGATCCCGTCTTTTATTTCAATGTCTTTGATCAACTCAGTCCTCACGATATCTAACCCTGTCAAAGGATTCATGACGTGTTTGAGACACTTCTTGACTATCTCCACCGTCGTCGGCTCTTTCTTCGTCACAAGCCCGTGACGTTCTTCGTAATCCTCATACTAAGTGCAGAGCTGCAATGAACTGATGAGAAAAGAAATAAGGATATCTATTGATTCACCGTGATTTTATAAGACAAAATTTGAATTCATTGTACTGTGACCTTCAGACTCTTGTCAACATCTTGTTCACGTGTTCACAGAAAAATTTATAAGGAATGACTCCCTAGAGCATGGAAACAAAGAGGAGGTGAGAACGTATGGAGTTTGTGATCGAGGCTCTGGAAGAAGTTGCACCCAAGCATCCCATCTGCTCTTCCAAACCTTCCAGAATTGCAGCGCCACTGCCCTACGGTAGCGGATGCGGCATGCTGCCCTACTAAGCTGTTCACGTGACTCGTGAACAGCATTTTTTCCTTTTTACTGGTCAAAGCTGGTTTAACCCCCTCAACAAAGACTGTGACGTGAGAGTATGGAACTGAATCACTACCCCACACTAAAGGACCACCTCTCTGCTTCCGAGATTGTCACCCCACATGGAACTGACTTACTCATCTACAACACCACCACAGGGGAGAAAAAGCAGTGTAACGAAGCTGTCATGGACTTTCTGAGGTTATCCACGGGGACAAGAACCTTTGAAGAGATAGTCCGTGAACTTTCCCTGAAATCTGGAGATCAATTTGAACAAATTTGGCCTGGATTATCCAAAATTGCCACCCAGATGGTGAACCACCAATTGTTAGAGGTTTCTCATTCACCTTTGGAGACATCACGAAAGCCTCCACCTTCGGTGAGGTTGGTCCATCGGCTCGTAAACGTGTCTTTTGAAGTGACCAGGAAGTGCAATTTGAGCTGCAGGCACTGCTACGCCAATGCGGGTGAAAGACTGAAAGACGAGTTAGCAGTAGGTGAAATCAAGGCTTTTATTGATCAGCTGGCTGCCATGGGTGTTCTATCGATCACCTTCAGCGGGGGAGAACCTTTGCTGCACCCACATTTATTTGAGTTGATGGAATACGCCAGAAGAAAGCCTTTGAGTGTCCTTTTGTTCACGAATGGCACTCTCTTGACCAGAAAAATCGTTCAGACCTTGAAGGAGATCGGGGTCTTGAATGTCAGTGTGAGTATTGACGGTCCAGATGCTGAGACGCACGATCTGTTCAGAGGAGTAAAAGGGAGTTTTGAGAAGACAATTCGCGGCGTGAAGCTCTTACGTGAGGCAGGGATTCCTGTGCGGTGCAGCATGAGCATTACGAAGATAAACTACAAGAGGGTGAAGGAAATGCTTGAACTGGTGAACGATTTGCAGCTCTCAGAGGTAAAGATGTGGTTCATAGCCTTTTCGGGGAGACCTGACGAGAAGCAGATTTTTATTTCTCCCGAGGAATTCCGGGAAGTGATGAAGCAGAATCGTGAATACGAAAAGGAGGCATTTGGTGAGAGGAAGGTGGAGGTACAATACAGGAGAACTCCGGAGAACTGTGGGGTTGGAATGAGTTCACTGGGGGTGAAATGCAACGGCGTAGTTGTCCCGTGTCCCAATTTTGGGGAGGATGTATCTCTGGGGAACATCAGGAATGACTCGTTGCCAGACATCTGGAATACCTCCGTGCTTTTGAACGAATTGAGGGCGATGAGTGTACTGAAAACAGAACGCTGCAAAGACTGCGATTATGCCCTCCTGTGCAAGGGAGGGTGCCTGGCAGACGTGTACGGGAGGACTGGAGCATTTTCCTGTCATGACGAGTACAAGTGTATTGCAGTGGAGGTGACGAAAGATACTATCATTCCTGTAGAGGTTGAGGACACTTTTTCCCGCTCTCTTTCGGTAGAGATATCGTGATGAATACCTTGCGAGTAGTCATGCCAACATTTGGAAAGAATTATCTAACTAATCGAGGGAAGATACGAGAAATGGGAATAGTGACAAGTTGTAGTTCAACCCCTCTGGGACAGTAAAATCCAGATTTAATAACGAGCTGTTCACCCGCTCGAAGTCAGTTGCCGGGTTAAAACGAACTGGATACCTGCACTCTGGTGGATGATGTTGGTGGTATCGATGAGCTGTTTGAGGTAGTTGGCGTCCACTGCATTGGAATCTGAAGCTCCCCGCTCCCATCATCGTTAGCGCAGAGGATAGCATGGACACCTCGATGTGTATCAATGCTATAACAACTTGACCGGGACCAATTCAGCATTAACAATTGAAACAGATAAAGGCACAAAAAACATCGAGCGAACTCCATGCATGGCAGAGGGTATCACAGATCACATTTGGACATGGAAGGAGCTGCTGATGTTCAAGGTAAATATCAACTATTAATTAGGACACTACCCAATCGGAAAGCTCAGATAGAATGGATCAAGAAAGAAGATAACAGACTCAGTCATACCTGTACATGCGAGCAGGTATTTTCACATCTTTTTTCTCAGTAACTTCCCTGGCTGTTTCATACCCTGAATCAAAATGGCGTGCAATCCCGATTCCTGGATCTACAGTTAATACTCGTTCCAGCCGTTTCTCCCGTTCTCTTGTACCATCAGCCACTACTACCATACCGGCATGCAGAGATAACCCATGACCGACACCTCCTCCACTGTGGAAGGATACCCAGGAAGCACCACACATAGCATTCAATGCAAAATTCAGTAAAGGCCAGTCAGCTACTGCATCAGTCTCATCCAGCATCTCTTCTGTCTCCCTAGTAGGGGAAGCTACTGATCCGCAGTCTAAGTGATCTCTTCCAATGACGATTGGACCCTTGACTTCACCCTCTCTGATCATTCTGTTGATCCGCAGTCCCAGCTCAGCTCTGTCTCCGTACCCTACCCAGCAGAC
>CAZFAR010000057.1:0-12550 GCA_964516825.1 uncultured Thermococci archaeon | reverse complement strand
ATTGACCAATGCATGTGCTGTCTGCTACCAGCAGATTAAGCAGTATGTCAGTTCTTTTCTTTCTTTTTTTCTTTTTCATCGCGAATTGTATATCGCCTTTTTGATGACCAAGCATCTCTTGCATGCGGGATGACCAGGGATTGTGATGACTGAATTGACCAGATGGGGGGGGTGACAAGCTTTCAATTCCTTTACAAGGGCTCTGATCACGACAATGGTTATCAGAATTTTTTTCCGAGGAAGCTAGAAATTGTTGAGTATGATTTTAATGCCAGATTCAATGCTGGATTTTCCATTTTAGCAAGCGCGAAGAGTTCTTCTCTCTTGCATCCGATTTTCTCCTTGAATTCATAGGTTGTAGGACCAAAGTAGATTCTTTTCTGTCTTCTTTCAATGGCTTTTCTGATTCCCTCGTAGTACATGAGAAAATATGCCTGGCAGTCCCTGTAATCAGGATCTGAACCCAGAAATTTGTAGAGAGAAATTTCAGGCGTGTTCAAAGACAATACAAAGAATATGGGAATATCGCTCTTGAGAAATAACAGTAGCTCTGCATTTTCCTTCAAATTTCTTTCCAATGCATCGTAGAATTCCTCTGTTAAATGTCGTCTGTAGTCGTTGTGTTCCTCACATAAATATCCCTGAAGCCTGTACGCTACTTTCTTCCATTTGGAGATCTCATTGGTGAAGACAGGTTTGAGATTAAATCTTTTCTGGCCCTTATTCACTGTATGTCTTATACTTTTTCTTTTTTTCCGACTCAGAGAGCTTAAATAATCATTGAAATCAGCAAAATCCAGATCAATGTAGGTAGTATCACCTATTAGAAACTCCATGAATCCTTCCACCTGTTTTTTGACAGTTTCGAATTCCTCTTTCCTCAGGTCAAGAATCAGTATTCCCTGCAAGTCTTCCTTTTTCTGGATTTCTCTCAAGCCCTTCATGAGCAGAGAAGCATGTTGAGGAGTCTCGGAGAAGAATGTCAATGAAGTTCCTAGAGGGGATCTCACTTCAAGGAATTTCATTTCTATGCTGTGCAGTCTCTCCTTCATGGGGTAACAGCATGCTGCCGCTCTGAGATTCCCACTCTCTTTCAGGAGAACGTAATGCATACCTCGCATACCAGATTCTTCGATCGTTTTAAACCATCTGTAGGACCTTTCTGGGTTGGTTCCTGCCAGTTTTTCCCATTCTCTCTCTGTTACTGCTCGAATCGTATCTGTTATTTCAAGTTCCATGGGTTCACATCCAGGTCTATTGAATCTCCACAGGAATTTCCTCAGTTTTCTCATCTAGTGAATCTCTCGGCAATATGTGCTTGCTCTGGTTATGAATTTATAAATCTAGTGTCCGCCCACCCGCCCACTTCACAATGAAGAGATTTCATTCTGACTCACTTGCCCAGATATTTCATGTGGTGTTCCATACACTATATCAAAACTGCCAAAACTGTTACACGTGTAACAAAAATTATGGCTCATTTGGTTTTTTCTGATTTCAATCTGATCATTTTGAATTACCCTTTGATATAATGGAGAATGCTCTTTAGAATTTCAAGTGATTCTGCATTTTTCGTCGGCTCTATCATACCTGTGAGGTTCCAGAACACGATATGTTCGAGCCCTTTCCTGGCATAGTCCTCCACCTTCTCTATAATTTCATCCCGCGTGCCATGGAAAAAGCAGTACTCCAGGCTTTCTTGAGGAACTTTCTTCATTGCTTCAAGTATTTCGTCCCTGGAATATCGTGTTGGAATATAGTGGAGCAGAGCATTGAATCTTCTTTCTGGAGTAGAAAATGGATGTTCAACGCCAGCAGCATCAAAAGGTGCTTGAGATGTTGCCAATGCCCAGGCTTTAGCCAGGGGAGCTGCGAACAATCCATGGCATTCCTCATGGGTTTCTGCCACCAGCGTCATGGCATACAGCCCTGCAGTTATTGAGTCAGGATCCCGACCAGCCTTCCTTGCTGATTCACGGATAATACGTAAACTTTCTTCATACCATTGACAGCTGCCCGGCAGATTCACACCTACAGGAAGCCATCCATCTGCTAATTCACCCGTAAGATTCAGCATGCGAGAACCCATCGCTCCCAGCCACAAAGGAGGATACACATTCTCCTGGTAAGGCCCAAGGGTTAAGACAGCATCTTTCAAAGAGGTAAATTTCCCTTCAAACGTCTTCTTCTCCAGCTGATCAGACCATAATAATCTTATTATCCTCAAGTTCTCCTCTAATTTCGAAACTGGCCTCCCGAAATTCATTCCGTAAGGTTCAATATTCTCTATTTCACCTGCACCCACACCAAAGATGACTCTCCCCTTGCTGATGTGGTCTAACGTCAATGCTGTCTGAGCGAAAACTGCAGGATGCCTCCTTATAGTATCAGTGACACTTGTTCCCAGAAGTATTTTCTCTGTTTCAGCTGCATGGGCTGCCATCAAAGTGAAAGGATCAGGAAAAATATGGGGAGAGTTCTGGAAAAAGGTCAAAGGCGTCACATCAGGGGTCCAAATTGCCTCAGGGATGAACCCCATCAAATGATCAGGGTACCACATGGAATCATAGCCTATTTCCTCTATTCTTTTTGCTGTCTTGACTGATTTATCAAAGGGAAACAGGAATGGAGCCAGGGTACCAACTCGAACCTCATGAATATTTACCATGTTCACATCCTCTTTCACTGGTTTAGAAATCTTTTTAAATCTTCTCATCAATCTTTTGACGTTGTTTAGTGCTGTTGTACTAGTAGTATTTGCATTGGCGGCGTGAAGAAGGGTTAGAAATGATGATTTCCATCTTTATAAGCGAAAGCTTTATATACTATTGATCAGCAATACATATCAGGTACACGAAAAAAGAAGAAGGTGATCAAAATTCTGATCAATGAGAAGACTCAAAAGATCTTCTGGTTCCTCTGGAAAAACAGAAAAGAACCCTATACGATCAGGGAAATTGCTGAGCTATCGGGGGTATCCTACGGATCTACGTGGTCGATCTTGAGAGAATTTGAAGAACTGGGATTAGTTTATGGAATTGAAAAGAAAAAGGCCTACCTCTTTGTCTTGAATTTTGAAAATCCCTTATGCTTTCACGTGTGGTCCCTATTAAATGCCTTGAGGAGGGAAGGACTGGAAATCGATTATGCATTGAAAGAGAAGGCTAAAAAGGTAGAAGGAGGGTTCCTAGTTCAGTATACTAGTAACGGAGCTTCCAAAATTCTATTTTGCTCAAAAAAAAGATTTGAAGATCTGCATTCTATAGATCCTGAAGATTTGAAGAAAATCCTCCGCAAGAGGAAAGAGCTTCTCACAGTGCTGTGGAATGAAGGTATTGTACTGGCAGGAGAAAAGCGATTCTACACGTTTCTGTGGGAACTGACGGAGAAGAAAGTCATAGGGGTGGGCACGTGAGAAGGTGGAATCTTTCTAAAATCATTCTTTTTTTTCTTCTGCTGATTCCTCTGGCAGCTTCTCAGGTTACACTCCCTCCCAGGGAATTCTTTGTCAAAGAGTATGAGCCGCAATCTGTCATCATAGTGGGTGACACTGCCTCTTCAGAAGATGTAATCTCTGCAACACTGCTTGCCATCAGAATAGCTGATTTGAGTACCAGAAAGAAGATAGAGGTCACAGAGACAGTCCATTCTGAAACAGAGCACACTGTCATGAACAAGAACCCCTTCATCTGGTCCAATTACTACCTCTTCTTTGACCTGGATGATGATTTATTGTGGTTTGACTACAGACTGGAGGATCTGAAAGATACTATACCAGGAGGATTCATACCCACTTTTGGAAGGACCTGGGCTTCCAGGACGACGAGCATTAATCTTCTGGGAGACTACTACAGCATGCTGGAGATTCGAAGATATGATGATCTTTCATGGTGGTATCTTTTTTATGGGATTCCCAGGAATTTTGAGAATCAGTACATCAAGAAAGGGGAATTCAGACAATATGGAAAATATAAAGTAACATTAGTGGATGTGGATATTGATGAAATGGAAGCACAAGTACTGATAACCCATGATAAAGTGGACAATCTCATCGTGTTGCCCGTCTACTGCAAGGACTGCAAACTGGTTGTAGGAGAGCTTTTCTGCAATGCATCAGATCCTTTGACTGCACAGAAGGCAGCAGATGACCTGCGGGAAGACTATCCCTCGTATTTTATCAATTTGAAGTATTTCGTCGGGGGTCCTCTCTCTAATGCAGATGCAGTGGCACGGGCTTCCTGGTACTGGAACCCCCCTCCTTTCCCGGGGACGCCAGACATGTTTATCGATGGTCAGTTTCACATTGACAGTACGTCTACCCAGTATTTTATCGACTACTTCAATGCATTCTATGCTTCTGTCCAGATTGAGATTCCTTTACGGATTTACACTACAGGGTTCATTGGAGAGAATTCTGGACAGGTAAACACATTCTTGTCCAGTGATTATGACCTGAAGGATCTGGCTCTGTATGTGGTCATCTTTGAGAAGCTTACTGATGTGGGTGGAACAGTTTATAGGAATGTGGTGAGAAAAGTTTCAAATCCAGTCTTCTTTGCAATGAGGGCAGGTCAGTCTCTTGAGTATTCCTACAATTTCGCGATTCCTCCTCCAATCACTGATCCTGCAAATGTGGGTGCAGTAGTATTTGTGCAGAACACAGTGACGAGAAGGATTCACCAGGCAGATGTTCTGGATCTTGGGGAGAAGCGGTTCGTTTACGAGGTAGATATTGATGCAGACTTCGATGGGAAGGCTGAGGAGGTGGAATTTGCCATCGAGTGCACCAAGATTCCATTTCTGGGCGTCCAGGGCAATGCATGGGCACGTTTCAACATTTACCTGCTGACAAGCTACGGTGTTCTTTTCCCCATGTGTTGTGATACCCCTTTTTTTGAGAACGAGGTCATGAAATGGGATCTTGAAATCTTCAAGATAGATGACCTGGGTTACATTCTCGTGAAGGTGTGCAGTCCATTTGATATCCATTGTCTGAAACCGGGTGACATCATCTACGGGCCGAGACACAGAGCACGGATTGAAATTCTGGATGTGACAGAAACGCAGGTGACCTTTTTATTCCAGTTCATGAAGATCATTGAAGTTGAAGTTGAGGGTGAACGTGAGATCGAGCCCTCATCTCTTGTGCGATTGGCAAGTGAAGTCACAGAAGAGGAGCTCAGAAAATACAATCTGATACTGGTTGGTGGTCCTGTTGTGAATGTATTCACTCGAAAATTGGTGGAGATGAACCTATCACAAGTTGAATGGTCTAAATCAAGGGGGGAATGGGAGTTATTGGGAGATCCTTTTGGGTACGGTAAGGATGTTCTGATCGTGGCAGGGAAGGACAGGGAAAGAACGAGTTTTGCTGCTCGAAAGCTGTACTATGCTCTGGAACTCTACAGTGAATAACCTGAATTTACCCCTCACTTCATGACAATATTACCGTTATCATGTTCATGAAGCGATGATTACGTATTCGGCGATAGTGTGGGACTCTGGAATTGGTGTACTGTCTTCACGGAGTCCCTGCAGATGCATTTCGATTGCCTCATACATGCTACACTCGACTTCCTCCAGAGTTTCACCAGTAGCTATACAACCTGGCAAGTCTGGGGAGTATGCTGAATAGTTTCCGTTTGCTTTCTCAATGATGACGAGAAACCGGTACATTATTTCTCCTCCTTTTTTTTCAATTGTGCTTGCTTCAAGATACTCTTTAAAGTGTCAAAAGGTAGGTGCGCATACATGCGCTTTCATCGTATCTCGCCTTTGATATATTTTTCTCTCTCATATCTCGGACTTGTCTACAATATGACTTTTCCTCCCTCAGGGACTGTCGGGCTGCACATTGTTACACGTGTAACATTTTTTTTCTCAATATCTATGAATCACCCTGAAATAGTCAATGCTCTCCCAATTCATGAGGTACCCTCGCTGATTTTTGAGATTCTCTCTTTTTTCAATCTGTGAATATATAATCGTGCCCATACAAACCCAGATGATGCTCCAGTGATGTTTCCTGCAACAACTCCCCACCACACTCCAGAAAGTCCCATGCCCGCCACAGATGAAAAAACAAGCGCCAATGGGGCTGCCAGAACAATGGTCCGAAATATAGTCACTACCAGCGCATTCACTCCTTTTCCTGTCCCCTGGAACACGGCAGATGACAGCATTCCAAAGGAGATCGCTGGATAATAAAAGCACATGATCCTCAGAAATGCTATCAGGTCTGCAGAAATACGGGCAGCATCTTCTGACAGGGTGAAAAGCATTGTGATCTGAGGTGCCAGAATGTACGTCGCTCCTGCAATGAACAATTCAATGAGAAGGCCAACCTTTACAGCATACAAGTAGGCTGTATCCAGTTTTTCGTAGTCACTGCTCCCGTAAGCTGCTCCAGTCACTGCAACAACTGCAGTAGCAATGCCCATCAGCGGAAGAGATGCAAAGGTTGCCACCCTCCAGCCTGTAGTGAAGACAGCCACCCCATCAGTACCTCCTGCTCTTACCACAATAATGTTCAGAAACAGTATAGAGAATGACATGGAGAGCTGCATCATGGCAGAAGGTAGTCCAACGTTCAGAATTTCTGTGACAATCTCTTTGCGAAATCTAAAATTGCGAAATCTAACCGATATGTACGTATTCTTCTTAATAAAAATCCAGTAGAACAGTATCATGAATGAAACAGTCATTGAAATAACAGTAGCTATTGCAGCTCCTGCAACCCCAAATCGAAATGTGTAAATGAAGAGGGGATCTAGAACAATGTTGAGCCCTGCACCTGTCATCAGTGCGTACATGGCTCTGGTCGCATCACCCTCCCCTCTCAGTAATGCATTGAAGACATTCGAGAAAAATATGATTATAATGCTTGCAAACAGTATTCTGGCATATACTGTTGCCATGGCAGTTACTCTTCCAGCACCCATTGCTGAAAAAATCCTTTCAGAAAAGACAAAGAAAGGAGGAGTCATCATTCCAGCCAGTATTATTACCAGAATAACAGTATGGGCAGCCACTGCATCAGCACCCTCCTTATCTCTTGCACCTATCCTTCTGGATACAGCAGAACTGCCTCCAGTGCCAATCCCTGTGGCTAAGGCCATGAGCATGAAGAAGAAGGGGAAGAAGAATCCGACTGCAGATAGGGCATCTGCACCCAAGCCAGAAACCCAGATAGCATCTGTCACATTGTAGATGGTCTGGACTGACATTGCTACAATCATGGGCAGTGAAAGAGATATGATCGCTTTTCTAGGGTCTCCCAGAAGGAGCGTGACGCCCTTGGTTTCCTTTTCTGTGTTTCTTTCAGTCATGAAGTCACCTTGGCGTACTTGCTATCCAGTGATTCACATATCATGAAGCAGCGTGTGAAACCAGCATATATAAAGGAATTGAATTTAATAGAGGCCACGTGAGCTCTTGAATGCTGAATATACGCTCAGTGTTACACGTGTAACAATCACATACCAGTCTCGCCATCAACTATCAACCGAAAACCATATAAAGATGATTTTACTTACTTTCAAGAGATTGCGCACTTTACAAGGAAGGATGCTATGATACTGTCAAAGACCTTTAATCACGGCGTACCATACACACTCTCCTTCAGCGAGAGAAAGATCATGGAGTCTGAAAACCCTCACAAGAAAAAGTTTTTGGAATATACCAGAAGTCTTCTGGAAACGAGGCTTCCTGATGGATTTTCCACTCCTCCCAGAGCTTCAGGAATGCGCTTCCCCTTGCTGAAATGCTGTGAGGTCCATCATCTCCTGAAAGAATTTGCCAGATGTGCTCACAGAGTTTCTATAGATGGCAGCAGACATGAAAGAATTGAAACTTTTTTAATGCTTTCAGATAAGGCCTGTGTGGCAACAGAAGTTCCTGTATGGATGACACCAAAGGAATCCCAGCTCTTTGAGTCCAATCTCACGGGGCATATCGACTTGATCAGGCTGACAGATAAGATCGAAATCTGGGACTACAAACCCTATGCCTCAAGGGAGATATTTGCGAGCTGCCAGGTGTA
This sequence comes from uncultured Thermococci archaeon, assembly GCA_964516825.1. Lineage (GTDB taxonomy): Archaea > Methanobacteriota_B > Thermococci > Methanofastidiosales > SZ-28-30 > SZ-28-30. The sequence goes on along the minus strand of CAZFAR010000057.1, from coordinate 4,509 downwards.
CTGGTACACAAGAATGCTGTCTACCAGACTGAGGATTGATCTTGATGAGTTCAGATGCGGGTTTTTTGATGCATATAATGTGTATGTAGTTGAGCCTGAGTACATACCACTCCAGAAAACGCTGAAAGAATTTCTTTAGTGATTTGCGATAAGAAGAAATAAATAGAAAACAGTACAAGGTGACTGCATGCATGAACAGGTTCCAGAAAAAGAGATGTTTGTCATGGACCAGCAAGAAATCCTCCTCTCAGATTTTGATTCCTCAGGCTACATTCTCGACATTGGTGGAGGTGGTGAGGGTACCATAGGCATCCTTAAAGGTGAAAAAGTCATTGCCATCGATACTAGGAGAGAAGAACTGGAAGAAGCACCCGAAGGTCCTCTGAAAATTGTTATGGACGCCTCGAACCTTCAGTTTCTTGACAATACATTCGGGACAGTAACTTCATTTTTTACTCTGATGTATATTAACAGATCTGATCACGTAGGAGTGTTCAAAGAAGTTTACAGAGTTCTAAGACCAGGTGGGCACTTCTTGATCTGGGACGTTGTCATCCCACCAAGGGGCGACCAATCCCAGGAATGGTTTTTTGTCCCTGTTTCAATTATTGTTAGAGACAAACTAATAAGAACAGGTTATGGTGTCAGATGGAAAGACCAGGAACAAGACATATCCTACTACAGAGACCTGGCTGCAAAGACAGGATTTGAAATACTAACGCAGACGCAAGGGCAAACTTTTCACCTGCAGCTGAGAAAGAGAACGTAGTAACAAGTTGAGAAGTTCAAACCCACTATTCAATCTTCGATACATACGAGTCCTGCTCGCATTATCTGAAACATTTTTATGGTCTACCCCCCATACACTTTCATGATGATCAGCTGTTCTACGAGCTGCATTTCAGAAAGAGAAGCTGAATGTGTCGAACCTGTACTGCAGCACATTGATACTGATCATTTTGAACTCTTTTTATTCAATCACTGGAGCATTAAAGATGTATCTCGCATCTTTCCAGGATACCCTTTTCTCTCTGTTCACGGATCAAAAAAACTCTCCTTCATCCTTGAAGAAGATGCGAGCAGAGGATTGACCCTCCTGAAAGAGGAAGTCACTCTTGCTCACAGAGTGGAAGCCTCAATTCTTGTACTCCACATCTACAATTCTCTCAATGAAACGCCAAATTTAGAGCGTGTCATCACCACACTGCTCTCGACCCAGGAATTTGCAGACGATAACACTATCTCCGTAAGCCTGGAACTGATTCCTCATATCAGCATTACCATCCCAGAGCTGGCCTCATTCTTCAGTACAAGTCTGGAAAAGACATTTTTCACAATTGATCTGGAGTACACCAGCAAATTTGACTGCTTGCATACTCTCCTTGCCTACACTTCCAGAATAAACAACATACACGTGAGAGACTACGATGGACAGTGGGTCGTCGATGGAAAAAGAAGATATCTGAAACCTCTCGACGGAGCGCTTGACTTTGACAGTATCTTCTCTGAAATTGCCCAATCAGGATACAATGGCACTTACACGCTGGAAGCTCCCCACAAAACAGTGGAAGAGATCAATTTCTCCATGAGATGGCTCAAGGCTTCTTTGAAAACCCATATGTCCCTTTAAGTTCTCCTAGTGTCCAGTAATCACCTCTTGCATACGCGATTGGTGAACCTTTCTTGTAATCAATAGTCTTTCCATCGAGAAGCTCTTCATCAACGTTTACAGCCAGAACCTCTCCAATGAAAAGGTCATGGGTCCCAAGATGGACAATCTCTCTTACTGCACACTCAATGTTAACAGGGCATTCCTTGATCAAGGGGACTTTCACGCGAGATGCCGACATCCTGGTGAAGTCGCATTCTGAAAACTTGTCTGTGTCCCGCCCTGAAACCTGTCCACAGAAATCAACCTCTCTTGTAATCTCCTCTGTGGGGATGTTGACAACAAACTCTCCACTCTTCTTGATTAGTTCATGGGAATACCTCGTGTCCCTGATGGCGCACGCTATCATGGGGGGATCAAAACAGGCAGTAGTCACCCAGGCAAGAGTGATAATGTTATCTTTTCCCTCGTAAGAACTGGTGGTCAGGACTACTGAATTGGGATATAGTGCTATCTCAGGTTCTCGAACTGCTTTCATGGGTAGTACAAAGAGGATTGCCATAAATAGGTTTGCTCTTCAATCTTTAGCCGTTTCTTCTCCCCTGAAGGTTTTTTCCTTGCCTGTAACCTTAATCATGAAGACTCTCCCTTTCATTTCATTCTCTCTTAGTTCCTGGGAAGATAAGTTTCCCTTTTTCCCCTTTGAAACCATTGTACATTGTAAATATTCCAAACATACCGAAAGGTATTTAAGTTTTACAGAAAGCATAGACATGTTCAGAGTTCAAAATTTCCAGGAGGGATCCTATGACAAAAGTGGAAGAAGTTATGATAGACGGAAAGAAGAGAAAGGCAATCAGATGCACCCACTGCGGCAATCTGATCATTCTCGAGGAAGCTGAGGCACTGAATCTGGTGGAGAGTCTGACTGTCAAGTAGGTCTCGAGGGTTTGGAAATTTATGAGTATCGCGTGCAGATGATGAATGAATCCAATAGTTGACCCGTGATAGTGCTTATGAGAGCTGATGCACCGTTACTGATATGCTATTTTGAGATAGCCAAGGCCAATGTGACAGGTAATGTCGATCTTGTAGAGAGCTGTATCATAGTTCAAGCTTTTATATCCGTTTTCTGTCTTTATCCAGTCAGAAGGTACTGATAAGGAAACTAACCCTTCAGAGATGATCCTTACTCCCACTGATTGAGGTACGTAAAATGTACCACTGGAGAGTCCCATATCAAGGGAAACCTTTGTATTCATTTCGCCAAAGGTGACCTCAAAGCTGGTCAGTCCTCCATCGAGGCTCAGTTTTTCCACTTTCAAATGAGAAAGATCGAAAATGCAGTGGGCTGCACCTGTATTTGCATCTATGGAAAGAGGAAGATTCTCATTCAGGAGGATCTGGAACTCATTTCCAGAATATCTGAAGAAATTGTGAAACTCTTCTTCCAATGAGAGGTGCAGGTTAACAGTCTGCCCAGCAGTTGAAACTCGGACCTCTAGAGGATAGTTGTATCCTTTGGATATGTAGAGCTTTTCAGGAGTGGAACCAATGGAAAACTTGCCGGAAACGAAATCTGCAGATACTGCTGCCTTCGTTACTCCTGGAGGGACTGCCTCTTCTCCAAGAGATTCCAGCGGTGGTTCAAGCTGCGAAAATGTGACGTATACGGCACCAATGAGGAGTGCTGCCAGAATGACTACAGCTATTCTCTCTCGTTCGATGTTCTTGAAGACCAGCCATACGCCAATGCCTATTATAAGTAAGGGCCATAGTCGGAAAAGGCTGAGGAATGCAGCAAGGAGAGAGGTTCCAGTGTATAATGCGAAAGTTCCTACGAGGAGAATAAGAAGCGCAAACAGGATTTCTCCAGCTTTCACTTTCTTAGGTTTTTCATCGTTGTTCATGGTGTGGAGTAAATACTTATCTATAAAAAGATTGCTCATTAAAAGCGTGTAAGCTTCCTCTGTCTTACAGATATTGTGAATCCACGATTACACTAGGCATTCATGCTTGCACCCTTGCATATTTAGGAGTCCATCAACTCTTGCAGTAAATCAGTCTAGTCCTGAAATGGTCCTGAATCAAATTAACGGGTGGGGGCCTTTCCTCAGAACAGGCAATGTGCATCTTTCCATGATGAGGTCTACTCCACTCTTATCGAATTTGTGGTGAATCACGTATGCAGCCCCTGAGAGAATGTCCTCCTTTTTTTCTTCAAGCATTTCTCCAATTCCGGGAGATAATCTGGAAATTCTGGGGACTACTAGATCGATCCCTCTTTCTTTCAGTACAAAAACGGGAATTCCCACACCGAGCTGCAGAAGAGATCTGGGACCTGCAATTTCTCTAGTGTGTAAAGAAGCACATCCCCAGACAATGTCTGCTTTCAACGTATACTCCGCCTGCTCTCGTGTGATTCCCGTCGTGTGGACAACGAACACAGATACAGTTTCTGAAAGATTCCTGAGCATCTCAATCTCCTTTGAAGCAGTGACAGTGACTGCTATTCTTTCATATGTTTCTAATGCTTTTTTTGCTCCCTTTACTACATCAATTCTGGCTGTTTCAGAATCCAAGACTATGGCTCCTTTTTCCTGGAGTCTCTTCATGACAGGTTTCCGTGGGGTAGTGTACACCAGCCCACTCATTCTGCCGCCAATACCCTGGACGATCTCAGGCCTATCCGTTATGACAGTGCCAGCTCCATCGCAGACCAGAACTGCAGCATCCAGAAGGTCTTCTTTCAAGGCTTCCATGATGATCTCAGAGGCTCCAAAAGGGACATATCCATTGTAATCTGTAATCTGCCTTTTGTCTGTGAATTGTCCGGACTTTATCTTTCTCAAATAAAGGGCCATCCAGGCCTCTCTCCAGTCTCCAATCTTGAGAAAGGG
>CAZFAR010000056.1:0-12674 GCA_964516825.1 uncultured Thermococci archaeon | reverse complement strand
AGAGCTGTTACACGTGTAACATCTGGCTTGAAATGTAATCTTGCTCAGAATGAACTCAAGAATTTAACGAATTCGTAGGTGATGGAGTGGCTGATAGAATGTTGACACCAATTCAGAGGAAGATCCTGCAACTGCTTTCCGAGCACACAAAAGGACTTACAGTTAGAGAGATCGTTGAAGAGAATGACAAGGAGGCTCAAGGGATACAAGTGGAAGAATTGAATTCCACTCTTCTAAACCTTGCTGTTTTGAGATTGCTGCGTTCAGAAGAAGAATCAGGCCATAAGAAATGGTTGATTACTCTTGAGGGATTGGGTGCAATAGGAGCTGTAGAGAATTGGCCGTGGCCATAGCCATTGGATGGGGGAGGAAAAATGAGTCAGTCCTTGTGTATGAAGACGAAAAATGAAGAAAGAGACGTAATAACGTAATAACTAGACTTTTGTTCTTCTTTTTCTTCTCATTTTCCTCACGTAGTATGCGAGAGGATTTCTAACTCGAATCTGGATCAGGATGCCTTCTTTTTCAAGGTTGTAAAGAATCCTTCTCACTTCTGTCTCATCCACTCCAGACAATTCTGTTATCTTTTGAGGATTCCTCGTTTTCTTCAAGGCGAGTAAAATCCTCAGAGGATCTCCCGCGTTGATATCGATCAGATGTTCCAGTTTTTCTCTGTCTGCCACTGCGTAAATCCCTTCTACACAGAACGTATCAGGCTTGCACAGAGAAGGAGCATTCTGCTTTATTTTCTTGCAGCTTGGAGGGAGATACCACTTGGAGGAACCAAAATCCTTCTGACGTGGAGAATCATTGAGACCAAATCCTAGATGGTAGAAAACATTCAATCTCTCAATAGGTTGATCAGTAAATAGGGGGGGATCACACCTGTTCCCTGCCTCAAGAATGAGAGGGACAACTTCCTCCAGCAGGATATCTATCTGTTCTGAAGATAATTCAGGTTTTTTCTCCTGATCAAAAGCAGTCAAAGAGGGGTAGACCCTGGCATAGGAAAGGAACGAGGTCAGTAATACAGTAACTGCATAATTTCTCAATCCGGCTGTAGCACCATGTAAAGCTTCCCTAACGCAGGGTGGGAATGCATTCTCCTCCAATTCTGCAGCTCCAGTAGGTGTGACAGACACTGCTGGAACTCTTGAGGAGATCAGCCTGAACAGATTGCCGAATATGGGGGGGAGTTTAATCTCCTGGGCAGTGTATTCCTCCCTCTTTTGATCTATGTACTCCTTCAATTTTTTGCCCAACAACATGGTATAAACACTGATGAGCTGATCCTTGGTCAGAGGGACCCATCCCTCAACAATGTAGTACTGGGTGAGATCGTAATCGGAAAGTGCTGTCCAGTTTATCATGTACTTGAGCTGATCATTTCCTGAAATGAGACGAAAAGCATCCTCTTTTGGAATATCAAGATTCTTCTGGGGAAAGATTTCAATTCTGGTAATATTTCCCATGGAATCGATGACATCTTTCTCAATATCCTTGTTATCCAGAGCATATCCGAGGCGCTCTCTCACAGAAGATACAACCATCTCGATGACGAGGGCAGCCTCCCTGGAATGAGAACCCTTCCTTGCTACTGAAACCAGGGGAAACAGCTGGTACAAAACTTCCATTTCAGGTGGATTGTACAATTCCGTATCACCCTCCAGTCTTTTCTCTACTTCAGCACTAATTTCTTCATCTGTGTATTTTGCATTCTGTAACAACTCCTTGTATACTGGATCTAGAGGATTGAGGAGAATTCTCTCTTCAGGCTGCAAGAGTTTTTTCTTTCTCCATTCAGTCCCGCCATATTTGACCACTATACCACCTTGTGCAATATTCTATCTCCCTGTCTATTGTAGAACTGGATGTTTTCTTCTAGATAGGGAAAGCCCACGATAGCATGGTATTTTCCATAAATAGAGAAGAATCGCAGATCATTCAGTGATGGGACAACGTTGGATGAAGGATGAGAGTGAACTGTTCCACAGATAGAAGAATCTATTGGTAGCATCCACGTGTTCACTACAGAACCTCCTCTCCCAAATAGGGTGCCGGGGGCCAGTATGATTTCTGTGATTACTTCCTTTTTCTCCCTGAGAAATCCTGCGAATTCATTTGGATGGGTGTTCCTGCATACATGCAGTAGAAACTGGAGGGTTTCACTCTCTATCTGAACCTCCATGGAAAGAGTGTGGTGCTACACATTATAAAGATTGTCCTGCTGTAGAGAGCGCAATCACTTCACGATATCTGAATGGTATTAGATGGTCCTCGTGTTACACGTGTAACAAGATTCATGGACTTTCATTAGTGAAAAAGATCAGAAGATGGCCATCTTCTTCTAAATCAAAAAATCCTTAACCTGGTGAACCGCCACCACCTATTCCTACTCTTCCTTTCGACTCTTTGGCAGTTCTGGTCTCTTCCTTGGTTTCATCTTCGGTATGTTCCTTCATTGATTCACCTCTCTCTTTGTAATGGGTTCACCTCAGGTGAATACCATTACGATAGATTCTTAAAGCGTTAATGTATAAGCGCATCGGTGAAATGAGTGCCAAAGCTACCCGAAAGACTGTATGAATCTATGCCATTTGTCTTTCAGCGTGTTTTACAGGAGAATCCACGAGCATCTTACTCTGAGTTAGGTAGGAAGATAGGATGCTCACGTCACACCGCAAGAGATCATCTAAATTCTCTCTACGAACAAGAAATACTCTATCCTCCCCAATGGAGGTTATTAATAAACAGCCACGTTCATGAACATATTTATTTGCTCAGAGTGGATGATCCAGAATCCTTTCTCATCTCGTTGGAAGGACAAAAATGGATCTATCGTCATTGTGCATTAGGTGGTCCCTTCAATCTTCTCATTTACAGCTACGTCCCCATAGATTTTTCTCAATTTGAAGGGTATGAGCAGACATTTTTGAGTGGTGTACGGAGTAATTACCATGTCCCAAGAACCCCACAGCAAAGCTATGAAACCGCTTTCAAACATATTTTACAAAGATGCGAGACAAATCCTTCGGTGAACTACCCGTCTTCTCGCTTCATTATAGAATCAAAGACTCTCTCTTAAGCTACATTGCTGTTCCTCATGGGATGGAAAAGGAACATTTCCGTAATATTATTTCATTGTGGAAACGGAAGGGAATCATTGATTCCTACGATTATTCGATTCCATGGTGGAGTAGAACGATTCAACCGGGTGCTCCGCTTCCTCCGCCGTCTCCCCTTCCATCACCAAGAACGATTACCAGACCAGTTAATGGAGAGGGTAGTGCCGAAGAGTTGTATAGATTTTCCATATAGTTCTTGACAGTCTTTCGGATTTTAAAGGTTAGGATGTCCTCATGGCACAGGAGTAACAGGCTCTTAATTTCGAGACTAAAAGAACCAATCCCCACAAAAAAAGGACTTTCACACTATTCTATAAGCGAGAATCTGAGAATTCCCCAGTCCATTGTAGTTGAGTCAGTAAAATTTTGATACTCCTTGCTGGGCTGCAGTCGTTCAGGAAAAAAGCTATAAAGCGTGTAAAAACTCAATATGCATGAAAACAAAAAGAATGGCACTGACAATCCTGGCTGTTCTCTTTCTGGTAGGATGTGGAGAACAGGACATAAAAGAACCATCAGTCATTCTGGCTACTGGCAAGATTGGAATGTGGATCAATCCCAAGCATGCTGATATGAAGTTTTATGATGAAGCTCTAGAAACTGCGAGAGAAGCTAAAGTTCAGATTGCTCACTTATATGTCCAGTGGGGATCAGTCGAAAAATCCTCCGGCAAGTATGACTGGGCAGTTCCTGACTACATTTTGGGGAAATTCAAGAAAAATGGATTTGAAGCAGTGGTCGTAATCCCCATAATCTTCACGACGAAGCTGGATATAATGCCAGAAGACATTGTATTTGAGCGCTTCTCAGACCCTGAATTTGTAGACAGATTCGTGCAGTTCACAAGAATCCTCGCAGACAGATACAGTGATACAGTAAAGTATCTGGTCATTGGAAACGAGGTAGATATCTATCTGTCCCAGCACACTGATGAAGCATCTGATTTTCGCAGCTTAGTTGAAGCTGTAGCAGACGCTCATGATATTGTGGTAGGAACAGAGTTTGCCATTCATTCTGTCGTCCAGAATAAGAGCGAAAACATTGCTGAAAAAGCTCTGGCTGGCGATATGGTCTTCTACACTCTTTATCCAACAGGAGAGAACTTCTCTTTCGGAGGAGAACCTGATCTGGAGAAGTACTTCACTGCTATGTTCAATCTGGCTCGAGGGAAGAAAATTGCTGTCGTGGAAACTTCCTGGAGTTCATCTCCCAACCTGGAAAGCTCGGAAGAAAAGCAGGCAGAATACGTTAGAGAGATCTTCGGAATATTGAAAGAAAACAGGGAAAAGATTGAATTTCTGATGTGGATTACTCTCTACGATTCTACTCCAGAAGAATGTAGAAAGGCTGCAGAATTCTTCGTTACTGGTGTGGATGATGCATCTTTAGGGAATAGAGAATTCATGGCACGATTTTCAGATTTCATGTGCTTTCTAGGACTGAGGAGAGAAGATGGAACTCCAAAACCAGCATGGGATGAATGGATATCTCAAGTAGAAACATACCTCCAGGGGTAGTCACAATAATCCAAAGAATCACGGGGTTCGAGTCGTGAAGCTTCTTGTTACACGTGTAACATTACCAACAAAGAAAGTGATAACCCAAATCAAACTGTGTCTTGAAACCGGGGCCGAAGCCCCGGCAAGACCCCTGAGGTAGGAGACAACGGAGTCTAATCAATATTGCTAATCAATAGTATATAAAGTTTTCGGTAATCAACATTTGTAAGCGGAGAGGTTCTTATAGATAAAGGTCAATGGAAGGTATGCATTTTCTGGAATACGGCGTGATCAAGAAGAAAGGTAGATACAGAGTGGCTTTGATATATCCTAATGTGTACAAGGCAGGCAATTCCAATCTGGGATTCCTCTTTGTGTACAATCTTATAAACGAAAAAGAGAATTTCGTGTGTGAGCGATTCTTCAGCGATTTTCCGAGGAGTGTTGAAACTGGTTCAGAATTGAAAGATTTTGACATTCTGGCATTCTCATGCAGTTTTGAAATGGATTTTTTCACTGTATACGAAATTGCAGATAAATTTCCAGATAAGATAAAGATTCTGGGTGGAAGGACCAGCTATAATCCCTTTCCTCTCAGAAAGGTGATCGACTTCTTTTTTGTGGGAGATGGTGAAGAATCTTTGCCTGAATTTCTAACAGTTTATGAAGAAGGAGGAGACCTATCTGCTGTTGAAGGTATTTTTACTAGTGAAAAAGTCAAAGCGCGGCAGTCTCCATTACAGTATCATCCCGTATACCAGCCAATTCAATGGGGAGAGTATTCACAAGCTTTTCCCAGAAGCTTTCTCCTGGAAATCTCCAGAGGATGCTCCAAAAAATGCAAGTTCTGTTTGGTTTCCCACTGCATTGGAGAAAGGAGAGAGAGGCCTTTAGACCAGATCCAGTCTATTGTAGAAAAAGCTCCAAAATACACGAAATTTGAAACTATTGTCTTAGTAGGATCAGATTCACATTCACGCCTCACAGACATCATTGAAATCTGCAAACCATACAGGGTGAGCCTCCCTTCTCTGAGAGTTGAGGAGATCTCTGAAGCACTCCTGGAAGCAGTAAAACCGGAAACAGTCACTATTGCTCCCGAAACATCTGAGAGACAGAGATTCAATCTGGGGAAAAAAATTACAGACGAAGACATTCTTGAGAAAGCTTCAATTGCTTCTTCACATGCCAGATGGATGAAGCTCTATTTCATGGTAGGATTACCAGGAGAGACAGAAGACGATCTGAGAGAGATCGAAATCCTGACAAAGTCTGTTTCCAGAATGATTCGTACGAAGGTGACAGTATCTCCCTTTGTCCCCAAACCACACACACCTTATGAAGATTTCAGGTATAATACAGTCTTGGTGGAAAGAGCTCTGAGGACTCTGAGACAATCTATAAAGTTTTCAGGTCCCTCTGCCAAACAGGGATTAATCCAGTGGGTACTCTCTACAGGAGATGATACAGTAGGTCAATACCTGAAAAGCAGGAACTATTCTGCATGGAAAAATCTGGAGAATACTGAATTTGAAAAAAAGTACAAATCAATCGAAGTCTAGAACTTTTTCAAAAAAAATAAAAGATTAAAGATTTTCAAGACATTCTTCAGCCTCTTCCAGTGCAGCAGTAGCCTGCAATGCCCAGTAGTTGGCGGCAATGTAGTTCCCCTTTTCGAAGTTTTCCTTTGCTTTCTCCAGATATTCTTCCACCAGATCCAACAGAGCTTGGCAGGGTGTGGTATCCTTTCCCTGCGTCTGTGCTGCAGCAAATCGCTGTTGCAATGATCTCAGCGCTGCCTCTACTACCTGGATTCTGTGGCTTGCAACGGGCTGCATCTGTTCATTGTAGTTAGGGACAGGCTCTGTAACAAGATTCAGACCAGGGATGACTACTGGATTGGAGGTAACCAGGGGGGAGAACACTTTGTTTCCACTGGCTGAGTCTGTTCCACACGCATCTCCAACAAAAGCTATGACACCACCCGTGACCCCTGCAAACACCTGATATGTCCATACAAATGTGGCAGAATCGCCTGCTACAAGATCTGCTGATACAGGAAGGGGGCCGGAGCTCAGAACTGCATACGCAGTTGCTGTTCCCACTACTGTCAGAGGAGAAGGAGCCACGCCAAGTATGGTATGGTCATCTAGGTTTGTAACTGTCATGGATACAGTAACAACGTCACCTGAGTGGACAGCGGCTGGTGCAGCAGTGATCACTGCACCTAAGGGGTAGACTGGATTGTAGTACTGCTTCAGAAATTCATCCCAGTAAGTGTCTTCTGCCAGCTCTACATCTGTCTCATATCTTGAGAGATAGCCTGCTGATGTGGATGGGAAATATACAGCTATACCATGGGCATTTGGATGCATGCTCCCGTGGCCTTCTGCAATTACTGCTTCATCTATTGCTCTCATGAGTGTGGAGGCATCCTTCTGAATCCCTCTGTCTGGCACGTATGTACGGACAAGTTCTGCGAAATGGTACAAATCGATGTAGTCCAGATCCGAAAAGTATTCAACCTGAGATCGTGCATTCCCAATTTCTGTCCTATACTGCATTGCACCTGCCAAATGGAAGGCAAATACGTCTAAAGCTTCTACAACTGTACCGGTGGGATTCAGATGGACTGCAGACTGGGTTGGTTTTCCATGGGTTCCATAGTAATTGATGTAGGTTTCAACAATCTTCTTGGCCACATCTGCTGGTGAAGCAGAAGGATTCTGCACCATGTAACTGAGAAACCCCACATAATCCCAGCCATCTCCTGGCTCGTACTCTTCAGAACCCACCCTGTAATGGGCATAAGGCAGAATCTCGTAGTCTATCTCCACCATTCCCATGTAGCATGCATCGAACCCCACAATATCGAGGGGACAACTACTACTGCAGGTCACACTTTCCAATGCGGTTCTGACCTCTCCAATTGAGAGGCTGTCTGCACTCGTGTCATCGAAACAAACTGCTTTCACTGATTCAGAAATGAATTTCCAGCCTGATCCGTGATCCCACAAGACTAAGAGGTAATAATCTGCAGGGTAGTCTGTCTTTGCCCAGTTGATGAAACTTATCAATTCATTGGGGTCTCCCATGTTGACCTCGCCCAGGTCTGATATTACTGGTGAAACAATAGTATTATCATAGCCATTCGCATCATTGATGACTGAGAATCGTTTTGCACCTGTCCAGTCTCCATTAGAATTATCATAGCCTGCACGCCTGTCGAACTGCACCACAATGTTTACGTTGGTTGTGGATCCCACAGCCTCCATTTCGTTGAAATCATCGATACCTGCCGATTCCAGGTCGTTATCACCGTCAAGATACACCATGACTGTCCAGCATGCAGTAGCCTGTAATGGTGGAACGACTGCAAGAATTAGTACCACCGCCAGCATGGAGGCTACTCCTATTTTCAAAGAATCCTTTTGATACATCTTTTTCCTCCTATGCATTTTTTTCTTTTAATGTGTATCTTCTCATATATAAAGCTTTCGGTAAAATGTAAGGAATGCATGAGAAGTATACAGATGCTTCAAGATCACTTTTTTAGTACAATGATAATTTTACCTGAATTAGAGTACAGTGAACACTTCCATTCTAGCAAGTTTCAGGACATTTCCTGAGAATGTTACACCTGTAACAAAACCGGGAAATTGTGGGTGCTGTGAAAAGTTGAAAGGATAGAAAATAACTGGAATCAGAATTTGAAAAAAAAGTGAGATTCCATTTGAAGAAATTGAAGGAATTGAAGAAATGTTTAACTAAATCGCAACATCTGATGAAAGGGAGTACAGCTTGAGCCTCCTATCCCTGGAGGTCTTTCTTATACTGATGAGGTCGTGATCTAGAAGATCCTCCAGTATGTACCTGACTGCTCTTTCAGTCATGCCTGATTTTCTTATGATTTCTTTTTGAGATAATTCTGCACCTCGAAGCATGTCCAGGATCTTCATTGCTGACTTGGTCATTCTGTTCATAGCTCTTTTTCTGAATTGGACCTTAAGTAGTTTTCGAATAGCTTACCGACCGTAGTCAACTTCATCGATTCCCAGGTACTCGTAGATGTTGTGCCCCTGTCCAATTCCTCCACGTGGGGAGAATATATCAGCTACAGACATGGCGCCGCCATCTGCTGGTCTTCTCCCTGAAATGTAGGGTGAAGAAACGCCTGTCACAATGAGCATCACTCGCATGGAATCTCTCAATGACTCGTCGACACGTGCTCCCCAGATGATCTTTGAATTCTCATCTCCGATCAACTGATTAATGTATTCTCCCACAGCAGAAGCCTCCGAAAGCTTCATGTCCGGGCCACCAGATACGTGGACTAGAGCACCTTTCGCATTAGTGTAATCCACTTCCAGTAACCTGTTTCTCAAAGCTTCCTCTACAGCCTCCTGTGCTCTGTTGTTGGTGTTCGATTCTCCCACTCCTACCATGGCTACACCGCCATCTGTCATGACTGCTCTCACATCCGCGTAGTCCAGATTGACCAGAGAGGGTTCCAGTATGGTCTCTGATATACCTTTGACCATTTCTGCCAGCACTTCATCAGACACGGAAAACGCGTAATCCAAGGGAGCATGAGGACATAACTCCATCAATTTATTGTTGTCCAGAGTGATAACCGTATCTGCAGTTCGCTGTATAGCCTTCAGCCCTATCTGTGCCTTTTCCAGTCGATGCTTGCCTTCCATCCTGAAAGGAAGGGTAACTACTCCAATGACTAGGGCCTCCATTTCACTCGCGACCTCGGCCACGACGGGGGCAGCTCCTGTACCTGTACCACCACCCATGCCTGCGGCCACGAACACCATGTTTGATCCTTCCAGAATGTCTCTGATCTCTCTTCTATCTTCTTCGGCAGACTGATACCCCAGTGAGGGGTCACCGCCTGCACCCAGTCCTTTGGTCACCCTGCGTCCAATCAAAACGTGTTTATCTGCTTGTGTGGCTTCTAAATGCTGCCTATCTGTGTTGACAGCAATAGTTTCTGCTCCTTTAATACCGCCAATCTTCTCCAGTCGATTGATGGTATTATTGCCTGCACCTCCACATCCTACGACTACAATTCTGGCCTTACCGAGGCTATCATCTACATCGAAATTTGCTTCGAAAGGCTTGTCTTTTCTTACATGTTGTTCTGCGCTCATCAAGATACTTTTCATATCAGCGCCTCCTACCTCTAAAAGGCTCTTCTGTTTTGCGGGGTCTTATTCCTCCGAGTTCGTTCTTGATCATGTCACGTACTGCAGCTCTGATTGCTTCGCTCTTGTTAGGAAAGTATCCAGAATCAACTAACTCGTCTAGACTGTCGATGTATGCATCGGGCAGGTTCACCGATATCACCTTCATGATGACCCCTCCTCTATCATGATATTACCTGTATATTATATAGATAATACCCCTATATAAAGTTAACGGTTTTCAGGAATGACTTAGGAATTTTTCATAACATTCTTAGAAATTATCTAGAAACTTTCTACATATTATTCAGGCCCTACGTACATCATATGAAGCTCATATTCTACAGCTTCTTTTTCCATATGAGTCTACTATGTGGGCCTATGCTTTAAATACTTTTCGGTATGCTTTTGATTCACAAAAAAGACTCCTTTATTGAGCCTTCACATTTTAGGGATCACTACATTTTTATAGGAACAGCACACAGACAAGAATATGTTCGCAGCTTTCAGACAGAGCATCATAGACCCTCAAAACATAGTGAACTTCTACAGAAAGAGGGCAGCTCTCTTCAACCCGGAACTGGTGGCAGGGTATCCCCATTTACAGTTCGCCCAAGTTCATACTGACATGGCTTTTGCACGAGGAGAGAACATTGCCAGAGACTACACTATCGAGTTCCTAGTGAGACTTTCAGGGAGAAAACAGATCGAAAAAGCGTTAGACATAGGAATCCGCAGACACACTTTTGTGGGCGTTCTGGCAGAAGAGGACGTCATCAGATCAATGGAGGAGAAATTCGAAAATCGCAACGATTCTCTGCTTGAACTTACGAAAGAAAAGGAAGAGGATATAAGGAAGTTCTTTTCAGTCTTCGGATCTGGAAAAGTACTGCAAAAGAATATTTTTGAGAAAATTGCCCTGCTTTCTCTCTATTAACTGTTGCAGCAATATGCAGAAAAGTAAACTGTACAAAAAAGAAAAAAATTGATATTCTCCTCTATTCTCTCTTCGCTCCTCTGAGGAGAGTACCAAATACTACCAGGAATGCCAGGAATGCTGTTCCCAAACAGAATTGTGGGCCTGATTCCGGGCATCCTCTGTTGTCTCTCGGACCTGACTCATAGGGGCAGTTGTCCTCACAGTCGTTCAACCCATCACCATCAGAATCCAAGGGACATCCTCTGGAATCCACACGGCTGCATCCGGGATTGTAGCAATTATCTTCATCATCCGGGACGCCATCGTTATCTCGGTCTTCCTTCGGGCATCCATTGTTCTGCCTTTCTCCATACTCCTGGGGACAGTCATCCTTGCAGTCGTCGAGTCCGTCATCATCTGAGTCTTTCGGACAGCCCTTGGTATCTACTATACTGCAGTCTGGATTGTAGCAGGCATCATCCTCATCGGGGACACCATCTGAATCTCTATCCTTTTCCTCTGCAGGGCATCCATCATTGTCTGCAGTCCCCTTCTGCCTGGGGCAGTCATCATCGCAATCATTTACCCCATCATCATCTGTATCTTTCGGACATCCCCGGGAATCCACGATATTACAGTCCGGATTACTACAGTGATCCTGAGAATCGGGGACACCATCTCCATCGCTGTCTGCTGGAGGCTGCTCTCCATCACAGACCATGGATACGTGAAGACTGGTAATTGTTCCAGCAAAGATGGTCACTGTCTCCACTATATCCTGACAGTCAGACTTCGTGAGTCTTACCTGGTGCACTCCTGCAGGTATACCGGGGAGCGTGACTGTCGAAGTCATGGCAGTAGCTACGTAAGAACCATCTATGTAGATATCGTAGTCTGACGTGTTGTTATAGATTCGGAGAGAACCAGTGCCTGCTCCGCCTCCCATTCCAATGGTGAATGTTGTGGACCATGATCCAACACCTGTTATGTCCACTGTCACTTTGTAGGTTCCTGCATCAATGATGACAGCAGCATTACTGGTCTGTCCCCAGCTCCAGGTTTTTGAACCACCAGGGTTTATCGTCCAGCCCATCATTGCTACACCAGGTACGTATGCTATTATCCAGGTAGCTCCAGATTTCTTGTAGATATTCCATGGATTGTTTATAGTAGATGTGATTGCAGCACTTCCTGTGTTGGTTAGTGTGAAGAAAACTGTTTCACCTAGAGAATAATCAGGTTTGCTGGTAGTTAGAGCAGCTGAAGGTGCGCCTCCACTTGAGGTTGTGAAACTTACACAGCTTCCATTTTGCCACCCTGCACTATTGCTTGCTCGCACCGTATATGTGTACGTTGTTCCGGGAGTCAGTCCCGTCAATAACTGGCTTACTGTTACATCAGAACTGCCGCTTCCAATATTCAGAAGTGGTGTTGGTGAAAAATAGGTGGGTCCTGAAGGATCACAGCACGCGAAGTCTACCTGTGTTGATAATCCACCTGGATTGACTTTTCCCCTTAAGACAGCACTTGTTTGCGTGATACTTGTGGCAGGCAGGGTTTGTGACGTTGGCGCAGGAGCCACAATAACAGGCATCAAACTGAGAGTAAGAAATAACAGGATCAATATTGTTTCTGTCATTTTTGTTTTCATTTTATGCAGTCCTCCTCTACCTTTACTTGTCCTCAGCATGGGCAAATATAAACTTTTCCATCTCTTTTCTGAGAATTCAGTTTTCATTCTTTCCCAAATGTTACACGTGTAACATGACAGCAAACCGGTCACCAACGCAAGGATGACCAAAGAATGGATTGACTCAGGAAATGTGATGATCAAATTATCGAAAAAAAGAAAAAAAAGAAATCCGTCACTTGTTCTGCTTCAGAGAGGCTGTTGAAAAACCCCTCATTTTGAGTGCTCTCTACTGTATCTTGCACCAAT
>CAZFAR010000055.1:0-12734 GCA_964516825.1 uncultured Thermococci archaeon | reverse complement strand
TTAGCTAGGGTACCAATCTACGAGTACTTACTGGTTTGACTATACACGTGTAACAGTCTGCCACCTGAAATGTCAATTGATGTACACGTATTGAATCTTTGTCAGGATTCTCCAGAACCTGTGAATTATCTTCTCTCGTATGTGACATGGATTTGGTGAGTGCCCGTTATCAGAAATTCCGACAGTAATTCAAGTCTTTTCATCCAAAGGGTTATAAACAGGGTGAATATCCTTCCTGTATGGATGCCTTACTCGAGCTCATCCTCATCTCACTGCTCCCCTGGATCGAGCTGCGTGGTTCAATCCCTGTGGGAATTCACATGGGATACAACCCTCTCCATGTATTTGCTATCTGCACAGTAACAGACATTCTTCTCATACCAGTGCTGCTATTCCTCTTAAAATATGGGATGCCACTCATTCTCAGGATTGAGACTGTAAACAGATTCTACCAGTGGAATGTGGTGGGAACCTTGAGAAGGTATGAAAAATACAGGAAATGGGAAGAACTGGGACTGGCACTGTTCGTGGCTGTACCGCTGCCCTTCACTGGCGTTTATTCCGGAGCATTTGTCTCCTATCTATTGAATTTCAGAAAAAGGGAAGCTTTTCTTTCCATAGCTTCAGGTGCGGTCATGGCAGGTGCTATAGTCACTGTTTTGAGTATGGGCGTCCTGGGATAACTATTTATATTCTTGGAGGAGGTAAGAGCCATGGAAGCTCAAGTAAGAAAGACAGATGGTTCAAGATCAGGAAAAGGATTCTCTCTGTATGAAGTGGAAAAGGCGGGGTTAACTGTACATCAGGTGCGAAGGCTAGGAGTGCATGTAGACCCTCGGAGAAGAACACTTCACGAATCCAATGTACAGACATTACAGAAGCTTGCCGAGGAACGGCAGAAACAACTAGAAGAAGATGCCAGGAAGAGAATAGAAGAAGAAAAGGAAAAAGAAGAGAAGCTCAAGGAGAAGAAAGAAAAGAAAGTCAAAGAAAAGGAAAAAAGAGAGAAAGAAAAGAAGAAAGAGGAAGCCAGAGAAAAGAAGGCTGAAGTAAAGAGAAGTCTCACGGAAATAAAGGGAATAGGGAAGAAGAAAGCAGAAGAATTAGAATCTGTAGGAATCTCAACAGTAGAAGACCTCCTGGAAACTGAGACAGAGGAACTGGCAGAAAAAACAAGTTTTTCCCCGGAATATATTGAAACTCTGAAGGAGAGGGCCCGAGCCCTATGAAGAGTGAAGAAGCTCTTATCCTTCTCAGAGAAGTAAGGTGTCCAGAAAATGTTATCGAGCATTGTGTTGCTGTTTCCGAAAGATCTGTCTCTATA
Organism: uncultured Thermococci archaeon; assembly: GCA_964516825.1. Classification (GTDB taxonomy): domain Archaea; phylum Methanobacteriota_B; class Thermococci; order Methanofastidiosales; family SZ-28-30; genus SZ-28-30. Next base: position 11,410 of record CAZFAR010000055.1, on the reverse strand, counting down.
GCTAGAAAAATTCAGAGAAACCATGACATAGACCTGAAATTGATTGAAATAGGTGGGCTACTCCATGATATTGGAAGAGCAAGAACGCATGGGGTGGACCATGGAATCGTGGGTGCCAGATTACTGAGGGAGAAAGGCATCAATTCTGAGCTTCAGAGAATCTGTGAAAGACACGTCTGTGCAGGAATTCCTAGAGCAGTGGCAGAAGCTGTGGGGCTTCCCTCCAGAGATTTTGTTCCTGAAACTATAGAAGAGAAAATTGTGTGCCACGCAGATAATCTGACCAACCATACACTGGAGGAACTGCGGGAAGGATGGAAGACTCTTTTTGGCGGCAAGAATGGAGAAATAATTGTTACTCTTCTGGATAACCTCCACAAGGAGCTTGAAATTTACTGCACTGAATGACAGATTCTGAGTAATGGCCTCATAGTGCTGGATTTCGTGCACATCCGTGTTACACGTGCAACAGCATCCTGACAAGACTCAATATCTGAATGAGAATTCATTGTCAGTCCTGATTCAAAGAGTATTGCTGAGATGATGATGAGATTCTGTACTTTCTTCATAACGCTTAAATACTTTCGCTGGCACACCATTTCATGGTAACGGCATTTATCCTGTGCGCCGTTTCTCCAGGTACGGAAAGATATGTACTAAGAAAGCTGCAAAATGTTGCAGAAGAAGCTCACATCATCTACGGTGACTACGATCTCATAGCCAAAATTACAGTGGATAGATGCGAAGATCTGGAGGATTTCATCCTGAACAAGCTGCGAAAGATTGAAGAGATCACGAAGACCCACACCTGGATCACGATGGATTAGGTGATAATGTGGAATTTTGCCCAGAATGCGGCAGTCTTCTGTTGCCAAAAGAAGGACTGCTCCAATGCCGCTGCGGTTATACAAAGAAAATCGGAGAAGAAGAGAAGGAAAAGTACAACCTTCAAGAAAAACCCCAGGAACCCAGGGAAATCCCTGTCATAGAAGAAGAAATTCAACAGATGCCTACCTGCAAGGCAGACTGCCGCAGATGTGGTAATGGAGAAGCATACTACTGGATGCTCCAAACCAGAGGTGCAGATGAACCTGCCACCAAGTTCTTCAGATGTACTAAATGCAAGCACACGTGGAGAGAGTACGACTAAAGTCATTCAGTCGCCAAAGAATCGAAGTATGCTCATGGATAATCGATGAATTTCCATTTCCTTTTCCAGTAAACTCAATTCCTTCACAGAGAGGGAAGAAGGATCCACAGGAACGATCAGCGTAGCCTTGCTGAGGGTCACCAGATCATTCAGTGACTGTATGAACCGTAGAACTGTCTCAAAATCGTTCTGCAGTATCAAATATTCCAGCCCATCCAGAAGAATGACTGGATTTTTATTGCTCCGCATGAAATCCTGGACAACATGGGTCAGTTTAGCGAGGCTTAATGGGTCAATACTCTGTGGACTTTCCTCTCTGGAAAGCCACCAGATGGGTGCATTCTTGAAATTCTCGCTTCTCTGAAGCTTCTCAGGAAAGGTCCTGGTGATCACTATTCCATTCCCATCTCGGTCTTCAAGGAGCCTTTGGAATAAGGCTGTTCCTCTCTCAGCTCCTTTTTCCTTTACCAGATAGGAAACTCCTAGTTCCCAATCTGCATCTTCCAGTTTTCTCGAGTATCTTAAAAGAAACTGGAGGGCTGCGGCTGTAGCTATGATTGTTCCTGCTGCCAGGATAACAAGAACTGTGGTCGCTGCGCTGCTTGGCATGATACCTCCCCTTCGATGAAGTTTCATTTTATTGACTTATATAGTTTTGCTATGTAAGAGATTTTTGCACTCGATACGTGTTCATGTTATACACGCAGCATAAGAATGGTCATTATTTACAGCAGTGATGAGCGATTGAAGAGGTCAGATATTCATCATAAAAAGCTTCAAGCGCTCAGCGCTCATGCAACAAGAAGCGCTCAGCGCTCATGCAACAATAGAAGAGACTGTCCTCAAAAGCAGAGAGAATTCCCATGATGGATAAGAGGCATGATGTTCCTGAAAACAGTACGACAATCTGAGACTCACAGACATGATAATTACAGGGATGCCAAAATTTTATATGTCCTGAACTGTCATCAAGAGAGGTGAGTACATGAGCCTGAAGGTCTATAACACCATGACCAACCAGAAAGAAGAGTTCATTCCGCTTGAACCTGGAAAGGTCAGGATGTATGTGTGCGGTCCTACCGTATACGATAAGTGTCATATCGGTCATGCGAGATGCTACTGTGCTTTTGACGTCATTCGCAGATATCTTGGATATTTAGGATACAAGGTGAAATATGTTGAAAATTTCACTGATGTTGACGACAAGATCATCGATAGGTCCAAAAAGACAGGAGAAGATCCATTCAAAATTGCAGAAAAATATATTGTTGAATATTACAGGGACATGGATAGATTGAACGTGAAACGAGCAGATATATATCCTCGCGCTACTGAACACATCAAAGATATGGTTAAATTCGTAGAAATGCTCATAGAGAATGGGTTCGCTTATACTGCAGACGGTGATGTTTACTTCTCGGTGGAAAAAGCAGAAAAGTACGGCAGTCTGTCAGGGGTCGATACAGAGCAGATGAAAGCGGGGGCGAGAATTGCAGTAGATGAGAAAAAAAGAGATCCATTGGACTTCGCTCTGTGGAAGCATGCGAAAGAAGGAGAACCCAAGTGGGAGAGCCCATGGGGTGAAGGGAGACCCGGGTGGCATATTGAGTGCTCCACCATGTCTCAGAAGCATCTGGGAGAAACCCTGGACATCCATGGGGGTGGACAGGATTTGATATTCCCTCACCATGAGAACGAGAGAGCTCAATCAGAGGCATACACTGGAAAGATCTTTGTTCAGTACTGGCTGCACAATGGGTTTGTGACCATAAGGGAAGAGAAAATGTCCAAGTCCTTAGGAAATATTGTATCAGTAGAAGACTTGCTTATGAAGTACTCCCCTGAAACGCTGAGATATTTCTTGGTGTCTTCCCACTACAGGAAACCAATCGATTTTTCTGAAGACAACATTGAAGAGGCTGGTAAAGCAGTAGAGAGGCTTTTGAACACAGTAGACCTGATCAGAGCTGCTCTCAGAGAGGTATCTGCTGGTGAGAATTTCTCTCCTGGAGAGTATAGAAAGAAGTTTGAACAGGCCATGAATGATGATTTCAATACTCCAGAAGCATTATCAGCACTATTTGAGTTAGCCAGAGAAACGAACAGGCGGATTGAGGAAAAGACTATAAACAGAGAATCATTGGAGGAAGTGCTGAAGACATTTCTGGAACTGGGAGATGTTCTGGGCCTTTTCTTCTACAGGGAAATGGGGGAACTCTCAGAAGAATTATTGGGAATTCTGATCGATGTCCGCGAAAGAGTGAGATCTAAGAAACTGTGGGACATTTCAGATGCTATTCGAGATAGTCTAAAAGAGATAGGGATTGTCCTGGAGGACACGCCACAGGGCACGAGGTGGAAATTTTCCAGAAGATGAAACTACTTCTTTTTTACTAATTTTTGAATGGTTCAAGCGAAATGAAAAAGTTTATAAAGTATAACGCTGTGATAATTATAGGCCGGGGTCGCCTAGAGGCTATGGCCGCGGACTGCAGATCCGCTTACGTGAGTTCAATTCTCACCCCCGGCTTTTGTTGTTACGGTTCAGTTCTGTCTTTTCCAACGGTGAAAACCTGATCCGTTTTTTCGAGGAAGAACTACCTGCAGTAGAGAGAGCCATTGATCAGGAAAATTCGTTGTCAGAAAAGATCAGACTGCAGCGAGTCAGAGGCATGATGAAAGAATTACTGGCTCTCGCACAATTGTACACCGGGAAAGGGGAGCCAGGTGATTGATAAACTGCCCAGGTGTCTGCAGACCTGTCTGAACTGCAACCATGCAGTCATCTACGAGGAGTACTCAGACACTTCCCGTGATATCGTCTTTGGCGGCTGCTGGAAGCTCCCGGGGATCAGAAAACCAATTGATAGAGTGAACTGTCAGAGATTCAAGGAGAGTCCGGAAAGGGTAAAGAGGAGCTTCCGGAAGAAATGGGAAGGTCACACCTACATTGCTTACAAGGAGAATCCTTTCAGGTATGAACAGAAGGAAAAAATAAACTATGACACTTTCAGAATTGCTGATAATTTACTGCCTGCAGAACAGGTGCTGAACACTGAAGAGCATGAAGAGGTTTTTGAGAAAGATAAGCCAACACTCAAAGATCCCGAGCCAATTGTTGCAGAACATGAAGAAGCTTTCGAAGAACATGAACAAATCAAGGGCTATGAACAAGCTGTCAAGAAAAGTGTTACACGTGTAACAGAATGGAAAAGGGAATAGAGATCCACACAACTTTATTCTTGAACTTTTAAACTTTTGTGAGGATTTCTGTGATATTCTTTCAGATGACATACTAACGAAAAAACTCATAGAATGACTTGGAAATAGCATGGGCTGAAGAACAAAAATTCAATAAGCTTTTTGAGAAGGTAATGGATCTGAACGGATGATCACTGTATTTCATCTGCTCCTCAATCAGATGAGAAAGAAAATGATTCATTTTTGAACACCTCAACTCCCATATGGATTTCTGCGATATTCCTTTAGATGAAATAGATGATACATTAACGTTTATTTTATAACCACAACTCTACAGAAACTGGTTGATAGATTTTATAACCACAACTCTACCGAAAGCTTTATATAACCTCAACATTACATAATACTACACGGAAGTTCCTAGACCAAGGGATTTCCTACTTCGCATATGCGATGAATCCCTGCTTTGCATACATGTTCAATATTTTTTTTCATTTTTGCCAATTCTGATTGCTTGATTTCCAAGTCTTGCGATTTGAAATTTTGTGTCCTAAAGATCTAAAATATTCTGCCTTTCCTCTGCCAATATCTCCATAATAAACTATTATGTCTTCTTTTTTTAGGTTCCTGAAATCATAATCTACATCTACATATTTCAACCCAAAACCTTTTTGAAATGCTATGTTGATCAAATCCGTCCATAATGGAGAATTCTCAATTGCCCTCCTTTCATCAATATGGAATTCATCCTCTACTTTCTTACCTTCTCTAATCAGATAGACCATATTTGGGTAGTGATTTTGCACAATTATCTCATTCTTACTCAAGGGTTTGATGCTATTCAGATCTGGGTTTGAAACTGAGAAGCAGTTGAAATTGTTCAGCTCTAAGTACTTTCCAATTCTTTCAATTTCCGTATTATTTAAAAAAGCCTTGTTATTTCTTAATTTATCATCAAAATATCTTGTTACGATATCAGAGGCTGATATAAATGGGTTTACCTGATCACCTTTCGGAACAATTGTAATACCGTCATGATGTGCTTTCAATTCCTCCCAAGCATTTGTAATCTCACCATTGAAGCAATCAATCATTACATGAGTATCATGTAACTTGCCAATCTTTGATGTTTTCCAGGCAGGTATGTATGAGTAACAGCCAAATAGATTATCTATGAATTCAGAGACACTTATTTTCCTTTCAGAAATACCTCTAGTCCCGTATATTTTGATTTTTTGTTCGTCCAGTACTTTCGAATTGAAAACAGAAAAGCACAAATTTATGCGAACTCCAATTTCATCCAAGCCCTTGACAAACTCTTCGATGACACCGAGAAATTTTTCTTCTTCATCTCCATAAAACGATCTGATTTCTGATGCTTTTAAACCCATCCTGGAATTCCCAAACTCATCAAAACGATCAATAAAGCTGGAATATGTCCTTAGAAATACTTTTTCATTTGCGAAAGCCAAACAGCTACCAATCAATGCTTTGAATTTGATTTTTGGATCCCTTGTATCCCTTACATATTTAAGTGCATCACTAGCCATAATTTTTATATGATCTTTAACCATCACTGAGTAATGATCTTCTAGTTTAAAAATACTTCTCTTCCGAAATGGAGAATATATAGTATGTATATGTGTATTTGAGCGTTCTATCTTCTCCTTTGTCTTTATGAGCCTTCTCTTATGATTGTATAGCATACTACCAGAACGAAGTCGACACCACCGGCTCCAGTATCTCGGCGAATTTAACAGCAATTCCAAGACTATTCAACAATCCCAGTTCCAAGGCCGAATACGTCTTCATATGCCCTGTAGTGAGCACAGGTGTAAAGATCTCGGCACTGTATCCTTCTCTTGGCAATGAAAGCATTGGCTATGCACCCATCACAGAATGACACATATCTGCACCCAAAGCATTCGTCATCATCTTCCACCCTCATGGCTCGAAGCGACTCAAGCATCTCATTCGTCTCCCATAGCTTGGTAAGATCCGTATTTCTGATATTACCTACACCCATCTCTCTAATGCATCCGTGACAGGGAAGAACAGTTCCATCTGCCTTGATCAAGAGATTATCCTGAGCTATACCGCAACCTCCCTCTGGTTTGAAAAATGTCTTGGGTATTTTGTGACCTGGAAATTCCCTTTCATAGTAGTGAAACTGTTCCAAGAGAATGCTGTAGAACTCTTCTGGAGAAATAGCTATACCCTCCACTCCTCTACCAGAGAATTTTACTGGTGCTATCTTGTAGTCTGTAATATCCAGTTCTCTGAAAAACCCTAGAATATCAATGAAATGATCCTTATTCAACTGAACTATGGACAAGTTAACACTCACTGGGAATCCAGCCTCTCTCAGGAGCCTTACAGCATTGAGTGTCTTTTTGAGAGCCCCTTCTTGCCCTCTAAACGTGTCATGAACCTGCTCACTATTGCTGTCAATACTAGTAAGAAATCCATTGACTCCAAGATTCCTGAATTTTTCAACATGCTCTTCTGTAACTAAAGTACCATTGGTGAAAATGTCTACAGACATGGGTTCTCTTCTGGCATGCTCAACAATTCTAAAGAGATCAGGATGCATCAGCGGCTCCCCACCTGTCAGCAGGATTCTGGTTGCACCCATAGAACTCAGAGTGTCGAGGAGAGAGAAGATTTCCTCTGTAGTCAATTCATCGGGGGAGCACTTTCCAGAATTGTTCACGCAGTGTAAACAGGAAAGGTTGCATCTGTTAGTGATCTCAATCTGTGCAGATTCAAGAGGATATTTTACTGTGATTTCTTTGGCTCTTGGACCATCAGAAGGGCAGGATTGCATGGTGATGAGATCTTTTTCCTGGAGTATTTTCAAGATCCTGTCCACACTATCAGCCATTTTCCCAGGAGGTTCATGTGTCTGCTGGCATAAATAAGTGACAATTTCATCAACCGTACGGGTGCCTGTGCACAAATCCAGTAGAGCAATGGTAGCAGGATTTGGCTTAAAATCTTTTCCTGTGGTAGTGTTACGGATTTTTGCTTCAGGACCTGAGGAGGTCATGAACTTGCCGAAAAAGGCATCTTTCTTCAGTACAGGATACTGTTCACCCATGAGAAAGAGTGCCTCCAGCAGCTTATATAGGTTGCGTGTGGTGTGTGGCATTATGAGAATAGACTGCAGTGAAATTTATACAAAGAAGGGAAAATGATGAGAATCAAAGAAAGTAAGTTCTTTAAGATGGATAATAATAATGGGTAGGTGTTCAGACTCAGACTCCGCAAAGTTTATAAGTATTCTCTTCAAATATTTATTGAGGTGAGAAAATGGATTTTGAACTTGAAGAACTTGAGGAAGTTTCTCCAAAGCACCCATGCGCCTATATTGGTTGGTTCGCTGCCATAACCTTCTAGAAATCTGAATATTTCCCTTTCTTTTTTAACTCTAAGGATGAGTAGGGTTTTTGACAAATAATTGGATGATACTGATAAACTGAACTATTCAGTAAGAGCAGCAATTGTGAAGAATCCTACCTTTATACGGGAAAAGAAGATCATTGTCTTCCAGGGTGCATTCGAAAGGTCGTGAGAAAAAGCAGGAGGCGTAATGCAGATGGGAAAGAAGCTCTTAGTCTTGGCTGCCTTTTACTTCTCTCTTGCAGGAAGTGATTGACAGATTCTAGGTTGCCAGATCAGTGGTAGGAATGCGCAGAAAAGGCAACCCGAAGAGAAGGTGAAAGAACTCTGGAAAGTTGATTGACGTCACGTGATTCGTTTTCTGTTCTTCACTTGTTACACGTGTAACATTTTCTATTCCTCATTTGTTCATTTTTCAATTCTTGATTCTTGCTTTCACATTTCAGCCACAATAACTTCTCTTTCCTTGTACAGCTGGATCACTTGCAGGAGAACAAGAGTTTTGCGCGAAAAATACTGGTCGGAAATGAGTACATTGGAATAGAGTATTTCTTCCAAGTCCAGGCTGCAGATCTTTTTCCACAGAGGGATGTTCCCCACCCCTTTCGGTGTGATATCATCCAAGAAAATTATCCTCTGCAAGGATCTCCAGGGAAGCTGTCACTTTCCTGGACCATCGCGAGAAGAGCACAGTTTGCAGCCCTGCAGTGCTGGCAGGCAGTATATCGATAAAAGGAGAGTCACCAACCATGACACATTCCTCGAGAGTCAATCCATGTCTTTCACACAGATACTCGTACAGGTGGACGCTCTTCCTGCACTGTTTTCCTGATAACCTGTTTTACACTGGATCGGGGATACAGAAGGTCAGTTTTCCAATAAAGAATCATTAGTTCTGTGGCCTTTCCTTCAGGAAAAGGAAAGAACTGCTGAACAAGTTCCTGAAAGGCTCTTTTTCTCGCCTCTACAGAATTGACGAGAGTGTCTGAAAAATCAAAGATGAGCGCTCTAATCATGGTAGAAAATAGAATGGAGAATTAAAAAGTGTTTGCATGACAGCTTGAGGGGTTAGGAAAATCACGTGCAAGAGCTCAAATCGCATGATCATGTGTATGAAATGTCGAAAGACTGGAAAAACCTCTAATTCTACTGTAGTGATTACCTTTGTACTTGAGAGGTCTATGCATTTACGTCATCTACCTGTGAGCAAGGCAGGCAGTAATTTCCTTTCCAACCTTATCGATGCGGCAAAAGCCAAACCGCTCAAACTGAATGATCTCATCTACACAAAGAGTTCCCACTGCTTCCTCCGCCAATCCTTTAACAGTTTCCAGGCTCTCAACGTTGTACTCTCCATTTGCAAACAACTCGTGAGGTACTAAAACAGTCACTGGAACATTCTTCTCTGTTACCCACTGGATCTTCTCTAACTCTTTTCTCAGCTCTCTTCCAGTGAATATCCCCCTAAATTCTCCATTCTTTCTCTCAGTAATCTTCACATTGTAAAGGTCTTTCAACCTGAATTCATCTGCACTATCTCCTCCAGGTACGTAAAATGTATCTCCTGTCTTGATCTCTCTGAATCCAAAATCAACGTCAGGATGATTCCTCAACTGAACAGTTATCCCGGGAGCATTCTCCACACACAATTTCACTGGATCTGGTACAAAGAAATAGCGCCTAGCCTGAGAATCGATGATCTTTCTATTCAAAGCTTCAATTATCGACCAGTCGATTTGCGGCTCAGAGGTGGATAATCCCATCTCCACAGCCAGGGCATGGACAGTCTCAGGGACAATTCCCCGCCGCTTCAACGCTTTCAGAGTAGTCAATCTGACGTCATCCCAGCCTTCTACAAGACCTCTTGCAATCAAGGGGCGCAGCTGCCTCTTGGATGCAGGAGAACCCTTAACATTGAACCGCGAGTACTGAATAATTACAGGGTGCCTCAGATTCAATAAATCTCTAATATAGTTCTGGAGGCTTGTATGGAACTCATTCGATCTCAACACATGGGTAATCCCCAGGATAGAGTCCTCTACAGCGCAAGCGAAATCATAGGTAGGCCAGACCACGTACCTGTCTTTCTGGATAGGATGAGGAGTCGTAACCACTCTGAATAAGGTAGGATCCCGCATCTGAGAATCTGGTGACTTCATGTCCCCCCTTATTCTTAGAATGTACTTTTCTCCCGTAAACATCTCCTTCCACAATTGCATGTTCTCTCCTGCATTCTTCTTCCTACATTCGCATTCCCTCATCGAATAACGGTCCTCTTTGATCTTTGACTGGGGACAGAAACAGATGTAGGCATCTCCCTTCTCAATCAGCTTTTCTGCATACTCGTATAATAAGGGCACATCATCTGATTCGTAATGCTCTTCATCCCAGTCTATCTTCAGCCATTGTATATCCTTTTTCATCTCATCATAGTATTCCAGCTTCTCTTTCTCAGGATTGGTGTCATCAAATCGCAATATGACCTTCCCATTATATCTTCTGGCATAGTAGTAATTGAAATAGAAAGACAACCCATGTCCAATGTGGAGAAATCCGTTAGGCTCTGGAGGCAACCTGGTCACAACTTGATCTGCTTCTGGCAGAGGTGGCAGCTCCTTTTTCCCCTTGACTACCTTCTTTTCAAAATACTCCGGATATACTCGTCTTAATTCTTCTTTCTGTTTCTCTATAGTCATTCTATTGATCTCTGAGACTATTCCTGTAATGAGCTCTAACGTCCTCTGGGGATCTTTTCTCAATTCCGGGCTTTCTCCCATGATCTTCCCCATGACTGCCTTTACAGATGCTTCACCTCCGTACTCTACAGCATTAATCAAGGCATATTTTCTGATTATATCCATAGCATTCCTTTTTTCACACATTTTATATAGGTTGCTGTTATCAGGTGCGCAAAAATTTTTGCTACACGTGTAACATTTGCTACCAGAGCAGTTTTCCCTTGTCCATTATCAGCTTGCCATCGACTGCCATGGTAGGTTCCATGACCAGAACATCCCAGTGGAGGTCTGATTCATTCTTTCCGCCATAACTTCTGTTCTCCCCAAAGGCCAAGTGGATCGTCCCAATGATCTTCTCATCTGTTAGTACAAACCCTAATGCCCTGGTTACCTCAGGGTTCAGCCCAATACCCAATTCTCCAATTCTGTATCGGTCGCCAGTAGCATTCTGCAGTACCTGCTCAAAGAGTGAAAAGCCTTTCCTGGCCTTTATTGGCTTGGCAATCCCGTTCTTGAACTCAACCTCTATGTCTTCCATTCTATTTCCGCGGTGGAAAGCGACATCAAATACAACCCTTCCTTGAACTTCATTTTCGTGGGGAGTCGTGTATACCTCACCTGTGGGCAGGTTCAACAGTCTGTTCCCTGTTTCCATGTCTTCATCATCGATGATTCCATCATCCAGAGAAATTCTCCTGCCTTCAATGTTCAAATGAAGATCAGTACCCTTCTCAGTAGTTATATGAATTTCAGAGGAGTCCCTTATAATTTCTCTCAATTTCCTGGCGTTTTCCGATAGATCCCTGTAGTCAATATTCATGGCTTTCCAGAACATGTCGTGGAAATATTCAAAATCAATACTATACAGAACTGCCTGCTCCTGCGTCGGAAATCCAATGCCCGCTCTCCTCTTTTCAGG